>JADBZH010000035.1 GCA_020402585.1 Phenylobacterium sp.
GAATCGGTCCTCAAGCCCGTGACGGCCCAGGTTGAAGGCGACATCCTCATGCCGCGATGAGGTGGCGATGGCCCGGGGCATCCCCAGCTGGTCCAGCAGGTCCAGGACCTCGCGGACCCCGGTCTTCAGGAACTCCTGGCCCCGGGCGATGTCATGGAAGTGCACGGCCGAGGCGTCCCACAGGCGGTCGACGTCAAAGTCCTCGCCGTAATGGTCCAGCAGCAGGCGGCGGCTGGAGTCCCCCGGCAGGCCGATCAGGCTGTGGAAGAGGGGCTCGGGCATGTCCCGGCCCAGCCCCCGGGCGGCGGCGAAGAAGGCGTCGCGATAAATGACCTCGGTGTCGAACAGCAGGCCGTCCATGTCGAAGATCACGGCGCGGGGCGGGCGGGGCAGGGGCATGGGCATGGCGTCCTTGTCGGCCGCCTCCGCCTTCCGGGCAAGGGGCCTCGCCCCTTGTCTTCCCGGGCCGGCGACCGGATATGGAAGTCTTGCGCCGGAGGGGACCCTGATGACCGCTGAAGCACCGATCGAACGTGCAGACCTGCTGGCGGCCCTCGATGGCATCAAGGACCCGAAGTCCGGCAAGGGCCTCAACGCCGCCGGCCTCGTCCGGGGCCTGATCCTTGCCCCCGGACGCGCGGGCTTCATGCTGGAGGTCCCCGCGGGCGAGGTCGACCTGTACAAGCCCGTCCGGGACGCCGCCGAGGCCCTGATCGCCGGCCTGCCCGGCGTCACCCGCGCCCAGGTCGTCCTGACCGCCGAGGCGCCCGCCGGCCGGCCCAGTGCGACCGTCACCCCCGTCGCCGCCGCCCCCCAGCGCCGGACCGCCGCCCGGGTGTCCGAGGACCCCGCCGCCCGGCCGGCGCCCTCAGGGGAAGCCGTCCGCCCGCCCCATGTCCGCCGCGTCATCGCCGTCGCCAGCGGCAAGGGCGGGGTGGGCAAGTCCACCATCTCGGTCAACCTGGCCGCCGCCCTGGCCGCCCGCGGCCTGTCGGTGGGCCTGCTCGACGCCGACGTCTACGGACCCTCGGCGCCGCGCATGATGGGCCTGGATTCCCGTCCCGCCTTCAACGCCGACAAGAAGCTGGTGCCCCTGGAGGCCTGGGGCGTGAAGGTCATGTCCATCGGTTTCCTGGTGGACGAGGGCTCGCCCATGATCTGGCGCGGCCCCATGGCCTCCTCCGCCGCCCGCCAGATGGTGCAGGACGTCCTGTGGGGAACCGCCGAGGCGCCCCTGGATGTTCTGGTCGTCGACCTGCCGCCGGGTACGGGCGACATCCAGCTGACCCTGGTCCAGAAGCTGAAGATCGATGGGGTCCTCATCGTCTCCACC
The DNA here is from genome assembly GCA_020402585.1 of Phenylobacterium sp. Lineage (GTDB taxonomy): Bacteria > Pseudomonadota > Alphaproteobacteria > Caulobacterales > Caulobacteraceae > Phenylobacterium. The sequence continues at coordinate 1,334 of JADBZH010000035.1, forward strand.
CCGCAGGAAATCGCCCTGATCGACGCCCGGCGGGCCGCCGCCATGTTCCGCAAGACCGAAACCCCCCTGCTGGGCGTGGTCGAGAACATGGCCTGGTTCGAGGAGCCCTCGACGGGCGCCCGCATCCCGATCTTCGGCGAGGGCGGGGCCCGGGCCGAGGCTGTCCGGCTGGGCATCCCCCTCCTGGCGGAAATCCCCCTCGAGACGCCCCTGCGGGCGGCCTGCGACGAGGGCCGGCCAGGCGTGCTTTCCCATCCCGACAGCGCCTCATCCCGGGCGTTCGCGGCGCTGGCCGCGGCGGTGGCCTGAGCCCGGCTGAAACAAAGCCAATTGCTCCCCCAAGGGGGAGCTGTCAGCGAAGCTGACTGAGGGGGTCAACTGAGGCGCCGCAGACCCCCTCCGGCCCGCTGCGCGGTCCACCTCCCCCTGGGGGGAGGAGTTAGAGCGATCAATTGCTCCCCCAAGGGGGAGCTGTCAGCGAAGCTGACTGAGGGGGTCAACGGCCACTCCGCCGCCCCTCTTAGGCTCCCGGCGAAGCCGGGTGGGCAGGCCGTTGGGCTTCAGAACCTAACGCCGGTCCACGGACGAGTGGCCGCCGGGCTCGCCGGTCAGGCCTTCCAGCACCGCAGCCTCGTCGTAGGCCACCTCGGTATGGCCATCGCGCTCATCCAGCTGCCTGCGGATTTCGGCGTGGGCGGCGGCGTCCAGCTTGTAGCCGAAGAAGCAGGCGCCCGCGAGCATGACGAAGATGATGGGGCCGATGATGAAGGCCAACTCCAGCCCCAGGACCTGCTCTGGGGTATTTGTGGCGCCCGCCTTGGCGTCGTAGCCGACCAGGGCCAGGACGTTGAAGGTGAGGAAGATCGAGAAGGCCCCGGCCAGCTTGCTGGTGGCTGCGGTCAAGGCATACAGAAGCCCGATCTGCTCTCGCCCGCCCTCCAGTCGGAGTTCGTCGCCGACATCCGCAGTGATGGCGCGGATCATCACCCCGAAGCCGGCGGCGAGGGCGCCTTCGATGGCCATGGCCGGGACAAAGGCGACAAAACTGCCCTTGGGCAGGACCAGGAGGAGGGTCAGGCCGATCGAATAGAGGGTGGTCGTCAGCATCAGCGCCCGGTGCTTGCTGATGCGGTTGGCGAGGGCCGCCGTGAGCGGCGCGCCCACGAAGCCGGCGACGATGTAGACCATCAGCAACAGGCTGGCGCCGGTCGGCGAGAAGCCCCGCGTGCTGGTGAAGAAGAACATGTACAGGGCGGCCATCCAGCCCGGCCCCAGGGTGACGAAGAGGTCCGCCGCCAGAATCCGGAGGACATTCCCGCGGCTGAAAAGCTTGGCGTAGTCGGCCAGCGTGAAGCGGCCGCCGTCGTCCTTGCTGACGGTCTCCGGGGTCGGGATCACCACAATCAGAAGGGTGATGGGGATCATGGCGATCACGAACCAGCCGATGGCCTGGATCGGGTTGATGTCCTTGACGCCCGCCTGCTCCAGCAGGATCGGGATGGCCAGCGCTGTCAGCGAACCGATCACGCCCACGGCGGTCAGGACGCCGAAGATCCGGGATCTCTGTTCGTAGCTCTTCGCGAGGACAGCGGCCCAGGCCGAGTGCGAAAGTCCCATGATCGACTGGCCCAGGTACATGGCCAGCAGCCAGATCACCAGGTAGACCATCGTTGCGCCCTCGGGCGCATTGTAGAGCATGTAGACGGCGGCGATCAGCATTGGGGCGCCGGCCACCATCCAGACCCTGTAACGCCCGAACCGGGTTCGCGTGCGGTCCATGCCAAGACCGATGACCGGGTCCAGCCAGATGTCCAGCAGGCGCACCAGGCCGAAGGCGCCGCCGACGACCGCGAGGCTCACGCCGAGCTGGCTCGCGAAGTAGGGGGGCAGCTGGACGCCGACGGAAATCCCGAGCGCCGCGAGCGGCAGACTCACGGCGGCGAAGGCCAGGGCGGCGGAGAGGCTCAAACGACCGTTCGCCGGCGACCGGTTCACTGTGGACACGCGGACTTCCCCCCCTGCACCGCCCGGTGCACCCGGGTCGGGGAAGGTTAGGCCGGGTTCCCCCCGTTAGGGCAAGGGGAAAACACCGGCCCAACCCGCAGGATCAGCCGCCCTGCATCTTTCGGAAGAACTTCCCGCTCTGCTC
>JADBZH010000036.1 GCA_020402585.1 Phenylobacterium sp.
CCTCGCGGAGGCCCAGGATCCGGCAGATGGCATAGACCAGGTCCGCCCGGTTGAGGGTGTAGAAGTGGAAGTCCGAATAGCCTTCCTCGGCCAGTTTCACGCACATCTCGGCGGCGACGCCGGCGGCGATCATGCGGCGGGTCTCGGGGTCGCGGTCCAGGCCCTCGAACAGGGCGCCCAGCCAGCCGGGAAGGGGAATGCCGACGGGCCCCGCCATGCGCTTCAATCCCTTGAAGTTCGAAACCGGCATGATCCCCGGCGAGATGGGGATGGTCACGCCCGCCTTGCGGACCCGGTCCATGAACCGCAGGAAGCCGTCGGTGTCGTAGAAGAACTGGGTGATGGCCCGGGTCGCCCCGGCGTCGATCTTGGCCTTCAGGACATCGATGTCGTGGTCGACCGATCCGCTCTCCGGGTGGGTCTGGGGATAGAGGCTGACGCTGACCTCGAAGGGGCCGATGGCGCGGATGCCGGCGGTCAGCTCGGTGGCGTTCAGGTAGCCGTCCGTGCGGGGAACGTAGACCCCGCCGATCTGGCCGGGCGGATCGCCGCGAAGGGCCACGATATGCCGGACCCCGGCGTCCCAGTAGTCGCGGATCACCTCATCCACTTCGGCCCGGCTGGCGTCGACGCAGGTCAGGTGGGCGGCGGGCGCCAGCTGGGTCTCGGCCAGGATGCGGCTGACCGTCCGGTGGGTGCGGTCGCGGGTGGAGCCCCCGGCGCCATAGGTCACCGAGACGAAGGCCGGGCTCAGGGGGGCGAGCCTGCGGATGGCCTCCCAGAGGGCGACCTCGGCCTCCTCGGTCTTGGGCGGCGAGAACTCGAAGGAGACTCGGGGCGGCTGGGCCAGGCCGGCCCCCGCGCGGGCGATGGGCCCGAGGGTGGGTTCGGTCATGCAGGGCTCCTTTGGGCGGTCCAGACACAGACGGTCAGACCCTCGGCGCGGGCCGGGGGCAGGGTCTCCAGCTCCACCTGGCGGAGGCCGGCTGCGGACAGCCAGCGCTTCATCTCCGCGGCGGAGAAACCGAGGCGCCTGTGCTGGTGCTGCTCGCGCAGCATCTCCAGGGCGTGAGGGGCGAAGTCGACAATCACCAGGCGGCCGCCGGGCCCTGTCAGCCGGCCCGCCTCGCGCACCGCGGCGGCGGGGTCGCCCAGATAGTGAAGCACCTGGTGCACCACCACCAGGTCGGCGCAGCCGTCCGGAAGGCGGGTGGAGAAGATGTCGCCGTGCCGAAGCTCGACCCTGTCGAGGCCAGCCGCCTCGACCCGGGCGCGGGCGACGTTGAGCATCTGCTGCGACAGGTCGAGCCCGATGCCGGACCGGGCCCTGTCCCCGAACAGGGTGAGCATGCGCCCGGACCCCGTGCCGAGGTCCACCAGCCGCTGGAAGGGGCCCGGCCCCGCAGCCCGCAGGATGGCGGCCTCCACCCGGTCCTCGGCGACATGCAGGGAGCGGATCTCGTCCCAGGTCGAAGCGTTGCGCGCGAAGTACTGGTCCGCCGCCGCCCGGCGCTCGGCCCGCACGGCCTCCAGCCGCTCTGCGTCCCGGATGAGGGCCGGGTCGGAGGGGTCGAGGGTGGCGAGCACCTGGTCGGCCAGGGTGCGGGCCTTGCCCGTTCCCGATGGCCGGTAGAAGACCCAGGCGCCGTCCGGAAACCGCTCCACCAGTCCCGCCTCGGCAAGGAGCCGGAGGTGACGTGAGACCCGGGGCTGGCTCTGGTCCAGCACCTTGCAGATCTCCAGCACCGCCAGCTCCTCCCGCGCCAGCAGGGCGAGGATCCGCAGGCGCGAGGGCTCCCCCGCAGCGCGCAGGACATCGACGGTGCGGGTGGCGCTCAACATGAGCGCATAAAGATATCTTTATGTCTTTATGTCAACCCGAGGCAGGACAGTCTCGGGCCCCGGTTCAGGCGACGCCGTCGAGGACCCCGCCCAGGATCTCGAACAGCTTGCCGATCTCATCCTCGCTGATGATCAGCGGCGGAGAGAGGGCGATGATGTCGCCCGTCGCACGCACCAAAAGCCCGGCCTTCAGCGCCTTGACCAGGACCTCGTAGCCGCGGGCGCCCGGGTCGTCCGGCCGGGGCGACAGCTCGATGGCGCCCATCAGGCCGATGTTGCGGATGTCGATGACATTCGGCTTGCCGCGCAGGGCGTGGAGGCTGTCCTCCCACAGGCCGGCCAGGGACTTCACCCGGGTGAAGAGGCCGTCACGCCGATAGATCTCCAGGCTGGCGAGAGCCGCCGCGCAGGCGACCGGATGCCCGGAATAAGTGTAGCCATGGAAGAACTCGATAGCCGCCGGCGGGCCCTGGACGATGGCGTCGTGGACCTTCCGGTGGGCGAAGACCGCACCCATGGGCAGGGCGCCGTTGGTGATCCCCTTGGCGGTGGTCATGATGTCCGGGATGACGCCCAGGGCCTGGGCGGCGAAGGGTTCGCCCAGGCGGCCAAAGCCGGTGATGACCTCGTCGAAGATCAGGAGGATGCCATGCCGGTCGCAGACCGCGCGCAGGCGCTCGAGATAGCCCTTGGGCGGCGGCAGGACGCCGGCGGAGCCCGCCACGGGCTCGACAATCACGGCGGCGATGGTCTCGGCCCCGTGCAGGGCGACCAGCCGTTCGACCTCGTCCGCCTTCTCCGCCCCATGGTCCGGCAGGCCGCGGGAGAAGGCGTTGCGCTCGGGGTCGAAGGTGTGGGCGATGTGGTCGGCGCCCGGCAGGGTGAGATAGGTCCTGCGGTTGTTGACCAGGCCGCCTACGGAAATCCCGCCGAAGCCTACGCCATGATAGCCCTTCTCCCGGCCGATCAGCCGCACCCTCTGCCCCTCGCCGCGGGCCCGGTGATAGGCCAGGGCCATCTTCAGGGCGGTGTCGACGGACTCCGAACCTGAATTGGTGAAGAAGATCCGGTCCAGCCCGGGCGGGGCGAACTCCGACAGGGCCGCCGCCAGCCGGAAGGGCAGGGGATGGCCCATCTGGAAGGTCGGGGCGAAATCCAGGGTGGCCAGCTGGCGCGAGACCGCCTCGGTGATCTCGTCCCGGGCATGGCCCAGATTGCAGCACCAGAGGCCCGCGGTGCCGTCCAGCACGCTGTCGCCATCTATGGTGCGGTAGTACATGCCGCTGGCTTCAACGAGGAGGCGCGGCGCGTCCTTGTACTGGCGGTTCGCCGTGAAGGGCATCCAGAAGGCCGAAAGATCCGGCCGGTTGTCCCCGTAGTCCGCGCTCATGCCCTTGCCCCTCTCGCTCAGGAACCGATGGCATCTTAGCGTCTCCAACCGCGATTGCGAGGCTTGCCACCCCGCAGGTGCGCGCTTATCAGCCGAGGGCCGGACAGACGGGCGATCAGGCCCGCGCCGCGTCAGGGGAGACCGCCATGCAGCATCAGCGTCTGGGCCGCAGCCCGATCGTCGTTTCCAAGATCTGCATGGGGACCATGACCTTCGGGTCCCAGGCGGACGAGAAGACTTCCTTCCGGATTCTCGACCGCAGCCTCGAAGCCGGGATCAACTTCTTCGACACCGCCGAGAACTATCCGGTGCCGCCGCAGGAGTCCTGGGCGGGTCTGACCGAAGAGATCTTCGGGCGCTGGATGAAGACCAAGCGGCGGGACGAAATCATCCTGGCCACCAAGGTGTGCGGGCCCAGCCATGGCTGGATCAAGGGCTCGCAGCGAGCGGGCATGACCGCCCTCGACCGCCACAACATCACCCGGGCCATCGAGGACAGCCTGCGCCGCCTGGGCACCGACTATGTCGACCTGTACCAGACCCACTGGCCCGACCATGGCGCACGCTACGAGGACGCCCTGGAGACCCTGGACGAGCTGGTCCGCGCCGGGAAGGTGCGGGTCCTCGGCTGCTCGAACGAGACCTCCTGGGGCCTGATGAAGGCCCTCTCGACCTCCGAGCGTGAGGGCTTTGCCCGCTACGAGACGATCCAGAACAACCACAGCCTCAACAACCGCCGCTTCGAGGACGAGCTGGCCCAGGTCTGCCGGCAGGAAGGGGTCAGCTCCATTCCCTACTCGCCCCTGGCGGGCGGCGTGCTGTCGGGCAAGTACAACGGCGGCGCCCTGCCGGCCGGCGCGCGCTTCAGCCGCTATCTCGAGATCGGTGGCCGGCAGGGGGCGATGGCGCGCCGCTTCGTCAACGAGAAGTCGCTGGCGACCACCGAGCGCCTGTCGGCGATCGCGGCCGAGGCGGGCATGTCCCTCGTCACCCTGGCCACGGCCTGGTCCAAGCAGCACGACTTCGTCGCCTCGACCATCGTCGGCGTGACCCGCGAGGATCAGCTGGACGACATCTTCGCCGCCGCCGACCTCGTCCTGTCGCCGGAAGTCCTCAAGGCCATCGACGACGTCACCCGGGACATCCTCTACCCCATGGGCTGAGGCCCTTTGCGGACCTGAAACGTGACCGAGCCGGCCCCCATCGCCGGGGACGCTGCGGCGTCCCGCCCGGTCGCCCAGAGCCCCGCCCTGGGCATTCTCCTGCGGGTCCTCGCCATGGCCCTCTTGGCGATGCTGGCGGCGATCGTGAAGGCGTGCGCCGAGCGCGGCGTGCCGGTGCTGGAGATCATCTTCTTCCGCAACGCCTTCGCCTTCATCCCGGTGATGCTCTACATCTGGCGGACCTCCGGTTTCGGGGTCCTGCGCACCCGGCGGCCGGGCGCCCACCTGACCCGGTCTGCGGTCGGCCTGACCGGCATGATCTTTGGGTTCACCGCGGTGAGCCTCCTGCCCCTCACACAATCCACCGCCATCTCCTTCTCGGCGCCGCTGTTCATGGTCGCCCTGTCGGCCCTGATCCTGAAGGAGCCGGTGGGCCTGTAGCGCTGGGCCGCCGTCGCCGTGGGCTTCGTCGGGGTCCTGATCATGGTCCACCCTGACCCCAGGCAGTTCGTCGGCGTCGGCGTGCTCTTCGCCATCGCGGCGGCCATCGGCGCGGCTGGAGCCAACATCGCGATCCGTGAGATCAGCCGAACGGAACCCGGTCCGACCATCGTCTTTTACTTCACCCTCGCCGGGACCGCGGCGGGCCTGGCCAGCCTGCCCTTCGGGTGGGTCATGCCCAGCCCGGGGGTCCTCGGCCTCCTGATCGCCGCCGGCCTGATCGGCGGGACCGGGCAACTCCTGCTGACCGAGGCGATCCGCCGGGCGCCTGTCGCCGTGGTGGCCCCCTTCGACTACACCCAGCTGGTCTGGGCGGGGCTGATCGGCTTCCTGGTCTGGGGAGAGACCCCGGCGATGCTGACCCTGATCGGGGCCATGGTGGTGGCGGCCAGCAGCACCTATATCCTGTGGCGGGAGATCGGGCGCTCCCGGATCTAGGTCGCCCTCAGCCTTGGAGCCAGTAATGCGGTATCGTTGGACCTGCGCCGCGATCGGTGCAGCTTTGGTGATGGGAGCGGCCGGTTCCGGCCACGCGGCGATCACGGTGCTGGGCGGAGGTTTCGCCCAGGCCTGCTCTGAGGCCGCCATGGCCGGCGAAGTGGACAAGAAGTTCGAGGAACTCTGCACCCTGGCCCTGGATACCGAAGGCCTGAACATGCGGGACCGCGCGGGCACCCTGGTCAACCGCGGCGTCTTCAAGCTCCGCCGGCAGGAGTACGCCTCATCCCTCCGGGACTTCGACGCCGCCTTGAGGCGCGACCCCACCATGGGGGAGGCCCTGGTGAATCGGGGCGCCGCCCGGATCGGCCTCAAGGCCCCGGAAGCCGCCCTCGCCGATATCAACAGGGCCCTGGAACTGGGCGTTGCCGAGCCCGCAAAGGCCTACTTCAACCGCGCCCTGGCGCACGAGCGCCTAGGCGACCTCAGGGCGGCCTGGCTGGACTACACCAAGGCTGCGGAACTGGACCCCGAATGGTCGGCGCCGCGCACGGAGCTGACCCGCTTCTCGGTGACCCGCAGGTAGGGGACCTAACGGTCGAAGGGCTTCTTCGCCCTCAGGGTGACGTGGAGTTCCTTGACGACGTTCCAGCGTTCGCCCGCCCAGGTGCGAAGCTCTTCCCGGGTGACTTCGCCCAGCCGTTCCCGCTCCAGCCACCGCGGGTCATAGACCTGGCTGGCCTGGGCCACCTCGAAGTCGACCCCGAGTGCGTAGGCGATCATCGAATAGTTGGCCTTCCGGGCGATCCATTCGTCGTTCTTCGCCTTCGACATCATCTCGAAGGTCAGGAGGGTGAAGGGTCGAACGTGGGTCGGATCTGACCAATAGGTGTCATGCCGGAAGTGCGGGACGTGAATCTCCACGAGGCCATCGGGCGCCGTGACCCGATAAATCTCGCGCATCACGGAACGGAAACCGGCGAAGTCTGCGCCGACATGTTCCAGGACGTGCTTCATGAGGACGTACTCGAAGGCGTTGTCCTCAAACGGCCAGGGCGCAGCCTCGATGTCCATGAGGACGTCGGGTTGGCACTCAGGAAAGTTGTCGGCGTTGACGAAGTCCTCCCGCCGGTCGAATCCGCATCCAAGGTTCAGCTTAGCCATTCGGGGATTTCCTTAGTCTCTTCCCGCCGTCGAGGCTCTGTCTGCAGCGTCAGCCTCGGACGCCGGGGGGGCGGCGCCATTGGTAGCCGGGACTTCCGGCAGGGGTTCGGGTCGCCGTCCCAGCACCCGAAGACCCGCAAGGGCTGATCCCAGAAAGCTGAGAAGCTCACGCAGTGGCGAACGGCCTTCCGGGCCGGGGGTCATGGACGGGCCCCGCCCTCGGCGGCCAGGGCTCCGGCGCTCACCTCGCGCCAGAGGTCCTCCGCCGAGTTGGCGAAGCGGAGAAGCTGCAGGTCGGCGGCGTCGATCATGCCCCGCTCGACGAGGGCCTCGAACCTCACGAGATCGCGCCAGTAGCTCTCGTCAAACAGGACGATGGGCACCCTGGGGCCCTTGCCCGTCTGGACGAGGGTCAGGATCTCGAACAGCTCGTCCAGGGTCCCGAAGCCGCCCGGGAAGGCCACCAGGGCGTTGGCCCGCATGGCCAGGTGCATCTTCCGCATGGCGAAATAGTGGAACCTGAAGGCCAGGCCCGGGGTGATCCAGGGATTGGGGAACTGCTCGTGGGGCAGGGAGATGTTGAACCCGATGGTCGGGGCGCCGGCGTCCGCGGCCCCGCGGTTGGCCGCCTCCATCAGGCCGGGTCCGCCGCCCGTCGCGATCACGTTGTTCCGGGGCCCGCCGCCGGTCGGGCCATCCAGGGCGCCGCCCCGTTCCGAGGCGATGCGGCCAAAGGCCCGGGCCTCGGCGTACCAGCGCCCCTTCTCGCCCGGATCATCCTCCCGCACCCGCGCCGATCCGAAGACCACGATGGTGGAGCGGATGCCCCAGGACTTCAGGGTCTGGTCGGCCTTCTCGTACTCGAGAAGGAAGCGCACCCCGCGCATGCTCTCGCCGAGCAGGAAGTCGGAGTCGAGCGCGGCGAGGCGATAGGCGGGCTGGGAGATGAGCGCCCGGGGGTCGGTTTGATGGGCGCCGTTGGGCGTCATGGTCAGGCGTCCGCTGGGCGTGGCATGGGCAAGCTATAGGCAGTCGTCTCCGGCGAGGCAATCGGCGCAGGTCAGGTGGCAGGGGGTTGCCCCAGGGCGTAGCGGATGTTCCGGATCAGCAGGTCATCCATCAGGGGTTTCTCGATGATCGGCACCTTCATGCGGCCCGCGCGTCGGCGGAGCCCGGGCCCAGGGTGACTGGTTATGAGCAGGGCCGGCAGGTCCTGGGAGCGGGCCCGAAGCGCTCCCACGGAATCGAGCCCGCCCATTCCCGGCAGGTTTTCGTCCACCACCAGACAGACGTTCCGTGAGGGCAGGTCCGCGGCAAGAAGGTCTTCACCGGAGGCGAAGGTCTGCACCCTGTATCCGTCGAGTTCGAAGGCGAACTTCAGCGCGCTCCGGAGGGCGACGTCATCGTCCACGAGCACGAGGGTCGGAGGCGTAGCGGCGGTGGCGGGCATGAACCGAGCGGAGCTCCTGATCAGAGGCCAGGGTGCTCCCGCCCGCCCGGTCCGGCCTTGATCCAGCGCAAGCTTTCAGAAGCCGGCCAGGATCGACATCCGGACCAGTTCAGAGAGGCTCCGGGCTCCCGTCTTGGTCATGACGTTGGCCCGGTAGACCTCCACGGTTCTCGGGCTGATCCCGAGTTCCCGGGCGATGACCTTGTTCGCCTTGCCGTCCACGACACCCTTGAGCACCTCGGTCTCCCGGGGCGAGAGGGACGACAGCATGGCGGAGAAGGCGCCGCCGCCCTGGGTGGGCGCCTTGTTCGCTGTCTTCTCGAGGGCGTCCTGGATCGCCGCGACCAGCGCCTCGTCGTCGAAGGGCTTCTCGAGGAAGTCCGTCACACCCCGCTTCAAGGCCTCGACCGCCATCGGGACATCCCCGTGGCCGGTGATGATGATGACCGGCGTGGCCACCCCCCGCGCCGAAAGCTCGGACACGAGCTGGAGACCGGTCATGCCGGGCATCCTGACATCCGTGACGATGCAGTCCCCGGACCCGCATCCGTCCGACCCCAGGAAGGCGACGGCGGAGTCCCAGGTACGGCAGGAGAGCCCGGCCGTCTCCAGGAGAAAGGCGAGGGCGGCGCGGACGGCCTCGTCATCATCGATGACATGCACCAGGGCGGACGATGGGGTCATGCGTCGGCCTCATCGGAGAGCGGCAGGTCCGCTGTGCGTAGCGTGAAACGGAAGACAGCGCCACCGTCGGGCCGGTTCCAGGCTGTGAGCTCCCCGCCATGGGCCTCGATGATGGTCCTGCAGATGGACAGGCCCACCCCCATGCCCTCGGCCTTGGTGGTGACGAAGGGCTGGAAGAGCCGCTCCTGAATCTCCGGAGCGAGCCCGGGCCCCGTATCCAAGATCAGGACCTCCACGCCTCCGCCATCCAGGGGGTTCGCCTCCACGGTCAGGTTGCGGACCGGAGCCTCGCTCATCGCCTCGACACTGTTTCGCATGAGGTTCAGAACCACCTGCTGGATCTGGACCTTGTCGGCCAGTACGGGGCCCAGCTTCGGGGAGAGGGCGTAGTCCAGCCGGATCCCGGCGTCCCGGGCTCCTGTCATGGCCAGCGCCCCGGCCTCTTCGAGCAGCTTCGGCAGGGCCTCAATGCGCATGGCGGCCTCGCCCTTGCCGACGAAGGCGCGGAGGCGGCGGATGATCTCGCCCGCGCGGAGCGCCTGCTCTCCAGCCGCCGTCAGGGCGGACCGGATCCGGTCCAGGTCCGGCGTCCCGGAGTCCAGAAGACGGACCGAGCCCTTCATGTAGCTGGCGATGGCGGAGAGCGGCTGGTTTAGCTCGTGGGCCAGGGCGGAGGCCATCTCGCCCATGGAGGTCAGCCGCGAGACATGGATCAGCTCTGACTGCATGTCATGGAGCCGCCGTTCCGCCGCCTGAGGCTCGGTGAGGTCGCGGATGAAGCCGGTGAAGAACCTCCGCCGGCCGCTCCGCATCTCCCCGACAGCCAACTCGATCGGGAAGGTGGAACCGTCCCGGCGCACCCCCACAGCCACCCGGCCAATCCCGATGATCTTCCGCTCGCCTGTATCGAGATAGCGTCCGAGGTATTGGGCGTGCTCGGCCCGGTAGGGGTCTGGCATGAGCAGGGTGACGTTACAGCCGATCGCCTCGGCCGCGGTCCAGCCGAACAGCCGCTCAGCCGCCGCGCTGAAGGAGCGGATGGTCCCGGCCTCATCGATGACGATCATCGCCTCGGGGACGGTGTCGAGGATGGACTGGAGGTGATCCTGCCTCTGCTTCGAAAGGGCCAGCATGGTCCGCGCCGTGGCGGTCATGCGCCTGAGGCGCCAGGCCGCCGCCGCAAGGGCGCCGGAGGCGGCGATGTAGAGCACCAGGCCGAGGATCTCCTCGCCGTCCATCAGGGCGTGACCGCCCGTCAGGGCGAAGGAACCGGCCAGTCCGAGGAGGGAGGCGAGGATCACCGGTCCGGCGCCGCCGGGAATCGCCGCCGCGAGGAGGGCCGGGGCGAGGAGAAAGAGGTCCAGGCGCGGGGTGGGCTGGGTCGTGAAGACAACCCGAGCCATCAGCACAACCATGACGGCGGCCACGGCGAGGCCATAGGCCAGCCATCGCCGCCGGGCGGGCTCGCCCTCGATCTCTCTCTGGATCTCCGAGTCCATGACCCGGACTCCTACCGCCCGGGATCGCCCCTGGGAATGCGCGGCGTTTAGTGGCTGAGGAAGACGAACCGCTCGGAGGCGTTGAGCAGGTGTCGGGTCACACCGCCCAGGACCCATTCATAAGCCCGGCTATGGCCGTAGGCGCCCGAGACGATCAGGTCGGCGTCCATGCGGTCCGCCTGCGCGAGGAGCTCCGCCTGCACGTCGTCGGCTCCCGCGACAGCCACATGGGTGCGCGGCCTCGCCATGCTGTGCCGGGCGATCATCCCGGCCACGTCCTCGGCCTGGGCGTGCAGGGCCTCCTGGTCCTCCTTGTCGCCAAGGGCGACGATCAGAATCTCGTCGGCCATGTGCATGAAGGAGAGCGCGTCGGACACCGCCCGCCGGGCCTCGCGGGTATCCTTCCAGGCCACCAGGATCCGGCGGGTCTCAAGACGGCCGCCGTGCGGTGGGACCACCAGTATGGGCCGGCCCGAACTGATCAGGAGTTCGGGGGTGCTGACCCTTGTGTAGATATCCCCTTCGCCGGCAGGACCTCCCGTGACCACCAGGTCGACGGCGCGGGCCACGCGGGCCATGGCGGGCGTGGGCAGGTCGCCGACAGAGCGCCACTCGGTGCGGGCGCCCTTCGCATGTGCGGTGAAGGCCGCGTTCGCCGCCTCCAGGTTGCGTGTCTGCTGCTCGTAGAGAAGCGGCGTCCACTGGGCTGTTCCGAAACCGTAGGGGTCTATGGCGGCGATGGGAGGAATGGCTTCGGCGCCCAGGCCGATCAGGAGGGCGTCAAGCTTGATGGCCAGGGCGGCCGCGGCCTCCGTGCGGAGCTTCGAGGCCTCGCCGGGCTGAGCGTGGACGAGCAGGGATCGGAAACTCATGATGTCGCCTCCATTTTGGCCCGACTGGGCCGCCAACCGGTCAGGACCGGCCTGTCTTCACTGGGCTTGATCTGCAAGCCGGGCGAGGCTTTCGGGATTCACCACCCGGAACTGCCGGGTCGCGCAGAACGATACGATCCGCCCGGACTGCAGCTGAGACAGCATGCGCGAGACGGTCTCTATGGTCAGGCCCAGATAGTCCGCCATGTCCTGACGTCCCATGGGCAGGTCCACCACCGGGGCGTCGCCCGACTTGTCGGACAGGCCCTTCAGGAAGCTTGCGACCCTTTCGCAGGCCGTCTTGCGGCCGAGGAGCAGGACATGTTCCTGGGCGCGCTCCAGCTCGCGCCGGGTGGCCTCCCATCCAAGGCGTTGCATATCCTCGCCGGGGGTCCTCAGGGCTGAGGCCTTGATCACCAGGATCACGCTGTCTCGGACCGCCTCGGCGGCGAAGCGGTGGGCAGATCCGGTCTCAAGGCCGAAGATCTCGCCTGCGAGGTAGAAGTCCCCGATCTGGCGCCGGCCGTCGGCCATGACCCGGGTGGTGCGCACGGCGCCTTCCAGGACCCGGTAGATCAGGTCGGCGTCCTCGTCCTGGCCATAGATTTCCTCGTCCTTGGCGAAGGCCATGGTCACCCCCATCCGGAACAGGGCCGCCACCGGCTCGCCCTTGCGCTGAGGCGTCGGCAGGACGTGGACATCCTTGTAGTCATAGGCGAGGGCCATTTCGTCGCTCCTTGTGGGTCAACGTCGCCAAGCTATGCCCCGAGCGGGGGCGGGCCTATCCGGGGCGGCTCCCTACGGGGAACTACCTAGAGTGGCGGCGGACGCGGTATCGGCTAGGCTCGACCCACTGGCTGGCGTGGTGTCGGCGGGGAGCCGGGTGTTCAGAATGGCGCTTGATCTGCTGTTTCACGGCGCCGCCGGATGCGTCACCGGGTCCTGCGCCGAACTGGGAGGTCCCGGCTTCCGGGTGCTGGTGGACTGCGGGATGTTCCAGGGTTCCAAGACCCTGAAGGCCCTGAACTATGAGCCCTTCCCCTTCGACCCGCGGAAGATCGACGCCGTCCTCCTGACACACGCTCATATCGATCATTCCGGCCTCCTGCCCAAGCTCATGAGGGCGGGCTTCTCCGGCCCGATCTACGCCACCGCCGGGACCCGGGACCTGTGCCGGATCATGCTCGCCGACGCCGGAGGCATCCAGGAAAGCGAGGTTCGGCATCTGAATCGCCGCAACCAGAGGCGCGGGCGGGAGATGGTCGAGCCGATCTACACAGAGGCCGACGCCCGCCGTGTGATGGACCAGTTCGTCAAGGTGCGGCTGGGTGAGACGATCCCGGTTCTGCCCGGGCTTGAAGCGGTCTGGTGGGAGGCCGGGCACATCCTCGGCGGCGCCTCGGTTGAGGTCCGGGCGGAGAGCGGGGAGGGGCCGACCCGCCTGCTGTTCTCGGGCGACCTCGGTCCGGGGGGGCGGGACTACATGCCCGATCCGGAAGGACCCTCGGGGATCGACCACCTGATCCTGGAGTCGACCTACGGGGACCGGCAGCGGGAGAGGGTGACTCCGGAGGCGCGGCGCGCGCTGCTGGCCCATGAGCTGAGCGAGGCGCACAAGGCTGGCGGTCCGCTCCTCATCCCGGCCTTCGCCGTCGAGCGTTCCCAGGAGCTGCTGGCGGATATCATGACCATCATGGATGAAGGCCTGGCGCCCGAGGCCGACATCTTCCTGGATTCGCCGATGGCCTCCGAGGTGACAGAAGTGTTCCGGCAGAGGGGTTGGAACCGGGCCTCCGGCGTCAATCCCTTCACCTCCCTACATACGGCCGGGCGGCTCAAGTTCACACCCGATCCCGGTGACAGCGACCGGCTGGAACAGCTCCGGGGCTGGCACGTCATCATGGCGGCGAGCGGCATGTGCGACGCCGGCCGGGTGCGTCGCCATCTCAAGCGCCTGCTCTGGAACCGGGAGGCCACCGTCCTGATCACGGGCTACCAGGCTGTGGGCACCCTCGGCCGGCTGCTGGTCGATGGGGCCCGCCGCGTGCGGATCCAGGGCGAGGAGTTCCGCGTCCGGGCGCGCATCCGCAGCATCGAGGTCTATTCCGGCCATGCCGACGCCGCCGGCCTGGTGGAGTGGGCCCGCGCCCGTGGGCCCATACGCGGGTCGGTCTTCCTCGACCATGGCGAGCCCCCGGCGTTGGAGGGGCTGGCGACGCGTCTGGCCGAGGCGGGGACGCCCCGGGAGCGGATCATCATTCCCCAGGTCGACCAGGCCTATCGCCTGACGCCAGCCGGCGCAGAGGCCGGGCCCGCCCCGACGCCGCGGATCGCCGCCGGCCTCGCCGCCGTTCCCGACTGGCACAACGCCCGGGCCCAGCTGATCCTCGACCTCAACGACCGCCTGGAGGGCCTGCCGCCCGAGGCGCGCGAATCCCTGATCCGGCGGATCGGCGAACTTGTCGCCGGCGCCGAGGAGACCTGACGCCATGAGACTCATCGCCGCCGTCCTCACTCCCAGCGCCCTTGTCCTCGCCCTCGCCGGATGCGCCACGACAGGGGATGAAGACGCCCCCTCGGCCGCCAGGGGACAGCTCCTGGCGGAGGCCCAGTGCGGGACCTGCCACGCTGTGACCGGCGAGGCCGAGCCCGGCCAGGCGCCCTCCTTCACGAGCCTCGCCGCGCGCTACCGGGCCCACAGCCTGAGGGCCCGGCTGACGGAGATCGATGAGACCGGGCATTTCAACATGCCGCCCCTGAAGATGGGGGATGCCGATGTCGAGGACATCGCGGCCTGGCTGGACAGCCTGCCTCTGCCCTGACCCCCGGCCCTTTGCGGCAGATCAAGGCGACGGCGCCGGGGGCATGGTCTTTGGACCCGCTCACGGAGACGACAGCCATGGTGGCCTCCCCTGTTCGGCGCAACGCTTGCAAGACGCACATGAGGCGTGCCCCCGGCTCCCTGTCGGTCGGCGCCGTCCTCGTCGCGACGATCGTCCTGGCGGCCTGCCACCGCCCCATCCCGCCCAACGTCACGCCCCCGGGTGAGACGGCGGCCTTCTCTGAACCCAGCCCGGGCGCACCTGTGGCCCGGCAGACGGAGATCCCGAAATGACAGTTTCAGAGCGCACCCGCATCCTGGTCGCGGCGGGCGGCGGCGCGCGCTGGATCGAGCGGGCCCGCGATCACGCCGACCCTGTCACCCTGGGCGAGATGAAGCCGCCAGCCGTGCACCATCACCAGGGGCCGCCGGGCGTGTCGTTCGAGAGCGCTACCGCCATGCGGCACGGGACCGGCCAGCATGACCTGGCCGATCGTCGTCGGGAGGCCTTCGCCAAGGAACTCGCCGAGCTTCTCAATACGCAGGCGGGGAAGGGCGAATACGAACACCTTGTCCTCGCCGCCCCGCCGCGCCTCCTGAAGGCGATCCGCGAGCGGCTTTCGGATACGGCGCGCGGGCGGATCCTGGCGGAGATCCCCAAGGACCTGCTGAAGGTCTCCAACCACGACATCAAGGACTGGCTCCGGGCGCCCGGCATCCTCTGAGGGCGTCCCGCTGGATCATGTTCCGATGAGTGGGAACCGGTTATCGGATCGAGACATGATCTAACGTATTGAAATGAGGTCTTGTTTGTCCCTTCAGGCGTTCCGTCTGAAAGGAACAGGCTCTGGCGGGAATCGGGAGTTCGGGTCCATCTGGTCGCGGGCGTCGCCGGGAGGCGTGAGCGTGACGAAGGCCATAACTGCCCCGGTCCTGGCGACCTTGACCCTCAATCCGGCCCTGGACCTCCAGACCGGCGTGGACATCGTCGAGCCAGAGAACAAGCTGCGCTGCGATGTCGCCCGACAGGACGCGGGCGGCGGCGGCGTGAACGTCGCCCGGGTCCTGGGCCGGTTGGGCGGGAGGGCGACCTGCATCCTGCCCCTTGGCGGCCCGGCTGGACAGGCCCTCCAGGCCCGCCTCGCCGATGAGGGCCTGGACGCCCTGGTGGTCCCGATCGCCGGCGAAACCCGTCAGAGCTTCACCGTTTTCGACCGTTCGCGGGGCGCGGAGTTCCGCTTCGTCCTTCCAGGCCCCAAGCTGAAGGCCGGCGAGGTCCGCGCCGTGGAGACGGCGCTGGCGGACCTGTCGCCTGCTCCGGACGTCCTGGTGGTCAGCGGCAGCCTGCCGGCCGGCATGGATCCGACCCGCCTCGCCCGTCTCGCTGCGCGTGTGCGCCGCCAGGGCGTGAAGCTCGCCCTCGACGCTTCGGGCGAGGGGCTCAGGGCCGGACTGGACGCCGGTGTCTGGTTGGTGAAACCCAACCTCCGGGAGTTACAGCAGTGCCTCGTGCGGGACCTGCCCGATCTTTCGTCGCAGCTCGCCGCCGCCCGCGGGCTGATCGATGACGGTCGCGCCGCCTGGGTGGCCCTGAGCCTCGGGCGCCAGGGCGCCGTGCTGGTCGGCGCCGGCTTCGCCGCCCACGCGCCCGCCTTGCCGATCACCCCGGTCTCCACGGTGGGCGCCGGAGACAGCTTCCTCGCGGGCCTCGTCTGGGAGCTTTCCCGGGGCCGCCCGCCGCGCCAGGCGCTGGCGACCGCTGTCGCCGCCGCCTCGGCGACCCTGATGTCGCCCGGTTCCGGCATGGCCCGCAGCGCCGATATCCGGCGACTGAGGCCCAGGGTGCGGATTGAGGTCCTGGCGGGCGGCTAGCCCTTCGCCAGGCCGCCGACCAGCATGCGCACCTCGCCCTCGCCCCAGGCGGGCAGGAGAAGACGCTGGCCGCCTCCCGCCGCATAGAGGGTGGGCCGCATCAGCTCCACCGTAGCGCTGGCCTGGGCGCGGAGGAGGGTGAAGACCTCGGGCAGGTCGACGTCATCGAGAAAGAGGCCGAGCAGCAGGTCGCTCTGCACCGCCGGGGGTGCGACCTCCAGGTCGTTGAAGCGGAAACGTTCCGGCCGGCTGAAGACATCGAGGATGAAGGTTTCCGCGCCGGAGGCCTCGATCTTGATCTCCGAAAGGTCGTCCCAGAACGGAACCTCCGCCTGACCGCGCTTCAGTCCCTCCCAGTAGGCGAGCAGCCGGGCGAGGGGAGGGGCCAGGGGGCCGTCGATGGCGAAGGGCGCGGCCTGGGTCATCAAGGGTCCTTCCGGGCGCTGCAGAATCTGGAGCCGCATCCTAGCTTCCGCCCGGAGAAGGTGAAAGCGCGGCGTCCGGGCAGTTGACCTTACGGCGTTCTGCCCTTTGGATGCGGGTGCGGCGGGGGTGGGAGCCGCAGTAGGGTGATTTCGAGCGTTCCCGACGCCCTGGCCATGAACCGGGTCGCGGTCCATTCTCAGGGAGTGTTTTCATGTCCAGCGCCCAGGCCGACACTGTCGACCGGCTGCCGCTTCGCACCAAGTTCTTCTTTGGAATCGGATCCGTAGGCGACTCCATCATCCTCGCCACGGTCGGCTCCTACGCCATGCTCTACTACAACCAGATCCTGGGGCTGAACGCTGTCCTGGCCGGGCTCGCCGTCTCCGCAAGCCTGGTCTTCGACGGCTTTGCGGACCCAGTCATCGGATCCCTCTCGGACCGTACCCGCGGCCGGTTCGGCCGGCGCCACGGCTATCTCTTCCTCGCCCCGCTCCCCATCGCCCTGTCGGTCATCGCGGTCTTCAATCCGCCGCCAGGGGCCTCCGACCTGGTCCTCTTCCTCTGGTTCGCCCTGTCGGTGAGCTTCATGCGGGTCTCGATCAGCCTTTTCAACACCCCTCACCTGGCCCTCGGCGGGGAGTTGTCCAGCGACTACATCGAACGCTCTAAGGTGCTGAGCTGGAACAACTTCTTCACCTGGGCGGGCGGCGCGGGCATGAACTTCCTGGCGCTGCACTTCGTCTTCAAGGCGACGCCGGAGTACCCGCGCGGGCTCCTCAATCCCGAGCCTTACGGTCCGTTCGCCGTCGGGTGCGGCCTGGCGGCGATGGCCCTGCTCCTGGCCTCCGCCTGGTTCACCCGCGACCAGATCCGCCGACTGCCAAAGGCCCCTGACAATCTGCCCCGGTTCAGTCCGCTCGAGTTCCTCAAGGACGTGGGCAAGGCCCTGGGGAACCGGAACTATGTCTGGCTGCTGGTCGCCTTCTTCTTCTTGTCCATGATGATCGGCGTCCGGGGCGGCCTGAACCTCTATGTGAACACCTTCTACTGGGGCCTCGCGAGCGAGCAGCTGAAGTGGTTCGTGATCGGCAGCTTCGTCGGCTACGCCACTGGCTTTCTGTTCTCGGCCCGCATGCACCAGCGCCTCGACAAGAGGCTGAACATGATCATCTGGGCCATCGTCTTCTCGATCGGCCCCGCGGTCCCCATGATCCTCGGCCTGACCGGCGTCCTGACCGCCGAGACGCCGGGCCTGACGCCCATGCTCATCGCCTTCTCGGCGGTGGGCAATGCCGGCGCCAGCGTGCTCAGCATCACCGTCATGTCGGCCCTGGCGGACATTGCCGACGAGAACGAGCTCGCCCACGGCGTGCGCCAGGAAGGGGTCCTCTACTCGACCCGCAACCTCGCCGCCAAGATCGACCAGGCCCTGGGCGCCGCCCTGGCGGGCTTCGCCCTCTGGGTGATCAGCTTCCCGCCGAAGGCCAAGCCGGGCACAGTGCCTGACGACGTTCTCTACAACCTCGTCTTCGTGGATGGGGTTCTCGCCACCATCCCCGGCCTCATCGCCGCCGTGTGTTACGCCCGCTACAACATCACCCGGGCGCGGTACGACGCCACCAAGGCGGCCCTGGCGGCGCGAAGGGCGGCGGCCTGAACATCCGGGGCCGTCTCGCCGGCCGGCTTGTCGCCGGACTTCTGGTCCTGCCAGGCGCCGCGCACGCTGTCCTGCCGCCCTCCGCCTACCTGGGAGCCCGGGCGTCCGCAGACGTGCACCTCCAGGTCTGGGTCACGAGAGTCCGTGCGATACAGAAGGACAGCGCCTGCCAGGTTGAGGGCCGGGCTCTTTCAGTCTGGCGGGGATCGGTGAAGCCGGGCGACAGGTTCAGGTTCAGCCTGCCATGCCGGTTCGTCTCGACCCCCGTCATGCCGGGCCCGACCCTCTGGTTCGATCCTGGCGCCCTGAAGACGGGTCAGGTGCTCCAAGGCTTCTTCAATGTCCGGGACAGGGGTCTCAGCACGGCGCGAGACCAGGTCTTCCTCTTCCGGACGGCCAGCGCCAGGCCCCGCTGCGGGATGGAGGACTATGCCTGCCGGGAAGAGTCACCGGCATCCTAAGATACCACCGGGGTTAGCCGGAGCCTGTTACCTTCAGGCGAAACGCCCGCAGGGAGAAAACAGCCTCTCAGCCCCATATGCCAGATCAAGTCCCGATAACCCGTTCCCACTTCTGGGAACAAGATCTAGGGTTTACGCAGGGCGCTGGGCGAAGCCCCGAACCAGCGGCGAGTCGCCCGACGCAGACTGCGCGCCTCGGAATAGCCGAGCTCCACAGCCAAATCTTCAAGCCCCACCTTGGCCCTGAGCGCCGACAGGGTCTGCTGCTGTCGGACATGGCTGACAAGTCCACGGAAACTGTAACCCTCGTCAGACAGACGACGCCTAAGGGTGGCCACGGAGACGCCCAGCGCGGCCGATATCGTTTCCTGGTCGAGCGGCGCCTGCCACAGAAGGTCCAACACCTGTTCCGCGGTCCCGGGATGCGCCAAAGGCTCGGCAGTGATCTGGCGGTAGGTTTCAAAGAGAAGACTGGGCCAGAGGTCGAAGCGTTCGGCGACGATCTTCAGATTTGAGACGTTCGCAGGATAGACCAATTCCACATCTGACCCGCGTCGAACGACCGGGCATCCCAGAAGGGCAAACAACGCCCCATTGCCCGGGGCGTCATCCTTCGGAGCGACAAGGCGCCGGGGCTCGAGTTTCTGACCGGTCATCCAGCAGCACGCCGTGTGCAAGACTATGGCGACCATCTCTACGTAGAGCCGCCTCTGCGCCGGGACGTCGCTGACGCCCGGCGCTTGCAGGCGCAGGTCGTGCCCGCGCCGCACTGCGAGTGGCAAATCTGGCCAGACAATGCGCGAGGCCGCGGCGAGCCTCGCCAGACCCTCACCGAGATCTTGCCCCAGCCGCATCGC
The DNA here is from genome assembly GCA_020402585.1 of Phenylobacterium sp. GTDB lineage: Bacteria > Pseudomonadota > Alphaproteobacteria > Caulobacterales > Caulobacteraceae > Phenylobacterium. The sequence goes on from JADBZH010000036.1 coordinate 19,098, forward strand.
CGCCAGCAGCAGTTCGAAACTCCCATCGGGAACGGTCTGAGGTCCCAATGCATGGCGCTCGTCCCCTGTCTGCTCAATGTTGCTCCGCAGCAGGCGCCAGAAGTCGAGGTGACCGATCGCAGCGCCGTCATACGGCAGGCCTGCATTGGCGAGCATTGTCCGCGCTGGGGCCTCGCCCACGAGCGTCGCCAGGAATGCAAAGGGGATCTGCGCTGACACGCCACAATGTTTGCGCAGATCCGCCCCTGAACCAATGCCCAATTTGAGCGATTTTGTCCGCCACTCGTGAGGTCTGTGGTCCTTCCTGTCATGCACCCCTGCGCGGGAGGATCGACGATCTAGAAAACCGGGAAGGAATTGGGATGAAGAGGGCGCTCTACAGCGGCATGGCCTCCACGCTTGCCTTGGTCGCCGCCACCAGTGTTTCTGCGCAGGCGGCGGAGCAAGGCCATTCGACACCTTCGGTCCGGGCGCCGAACGAAGTGTCGTTGGAGGAGGTCATCGTCACCGCCGAGCGGCGGAGCAGTCGTATCCAGGACACGCCGCTGGCGCTCACGGTCGTCGATGGGGAAAAGCTGCGTCAAGGCGGCAACCAGGGTCTGACCGAACTGGCCCAACGCATCCCCAGCCTCAGCTTTGCCCAGAGCTTCGGCATCTCCCAGATCTTCATTCGCGGCGTGGGGAATAATTTCTTCTCGCCAGGAGGTGACCCGGGCGTCGCGACCTATGCCGATGGAGTCTATCTCTCCGACCAGGAAGCCACCGCGGTGGCGTTTCTTGACCTTGACCGGATCGAGGTTTTGCGGGGTCCCCAGGGCGCTCTCTACGGGCGCAACGCCACCGGTGGTGCGGTCAATCTCATTTCAGCCCGGCCCAGCGAGGTCTTTGAGGGGCGGGCCGGCGCGCAGATCGGTGATTTCGGACGCAAGCAGGTCGACGCCCTGGTCTCGGGCCCGATCGGAGGCGGGGTGACGGCTCGGGCGAGCGTGCAGTACCGCACTCTGTCGGGCTTTACCCGCAATGAGCTGGCCGGGACCCCTGGCGCGAAGCGGCGTGGCGATGCCGAAGACAGTCTTGCCGGTCGCCTCCAGTTGACCGCACCGCTTGGCGAGGGACGCCTGCGTCTGATCGCCAATGGCTATACCCAGGACGATACAGGGCCGGCGCTCAAGATCCTCGCTGATCCCTTCCCGCAACCGGCTGAACTTCTGTTTGGCGTCACGCCGTCTAGAGATGCCCGATCCTTCAAGAGCGAGGGTGCGGAAAACCGCCGCGATGTCTGGTCAGTCACGGGACAAGTCGACTATCCGATCGGCGACACGGAACTAGTGGTGATCGCCGATACCCGCGGCTCGGACCGCGCCATCACCTACGATCAGGATGGAACCGAGCGCAGGGTCAGCACCACGACCCTCGATACCGAAAGCACCCAGACCAGCTTCGAGGCCTATCTCAAGGGATCGACCGGCAGGATCGACTGGCTGGCAGGCGCAACCTGGCTTAAATTCAGCCAGAGCCGGACCACCCTGGTCGACGGCGTCTTGCCCGGTGCGTTCCTCAATCCCAGCCTGCCTGTGACCTTTCCCTTCCCCTATGCGTTCGCGGGCGGAGGCGAGGTCACGACAGAGGCCGTTGCAGCCTATGCTGACGGCAAGCTGGAGATCTCTGACACGTTCGCCCTCCGGCTCGGTGGCCGATACAGCGATGATCGGAAGCGTGCGAGCGAGTTCCTGACGTTCCTGGCGCCGACCCTTCGCGGCAACCAGCGCGACAGCTGGGGCGAATGGTCCGGCAAGGCAGGGATCGATTTCACGCCGTCGGACGGGACCCTGCTCTACGCCTCGCTCGCCCGCGGATTCAAGTCCGGCGCCCTGAATGTCGGGGCCTTCACCCCGGCGGTGGCTCCAGAGATCAATGTGACGGTCGAGGCCGGTGCAAGGCTGTCTGGATCAGGCTGGATCCTCAACCTGACCGGATACACATCTGACTACAGCGATCTCCAGATCGTCCAGGTCGGACCTCTCAGTCAGATTCTTGCGAACGCCGCATCGGCCCGGATCAACGGGGTTGAGTTGGAGTCGGGCCTGAAGGTCTCACCGCGCCTCACGTTGAACGTCTCGGGCAGTTGGATGGACGCGGAGTTTGGTGCGTTCGTTTCGACGGACCAGCGTCGCGGCTTCAAGGCGTTCGACGTATCCGGCAACAGGTTGCCGCTGACTTCTCGCTGGCAGGGGAGCCTTGTTGCTCAGTACCAGGCGCCGCTCAGGGATGGCGGTCGTCTCGATCTTGACGCCGCGCTCCAGTGGCGCTCGGAATACTTCTTCACCGAGTTCAACACCCCTGACGCCCGGCAGGGCGGGTTTGTCCGGTTCGACCTGGGCGCGGCGTGGACAAGCCCGGACGAGCGTTGGGTCGTCAACGTCTTCGGCCGCAACCTGTCGGACAGGCGCGTGCTGTCCTCCCTTGCCGTCGTCTCGCCGCTCCTTGGCTCGGTGCGCGTCGCGTCCCTGGAGCCGCCGCGTCATGTCGGCATCGGAGTGGAGAGGCGGTTCTGATCGCGATGCGCTCCGATCTTGCCGAAGTCTTCGCGCACCTGAGGCGGAGTCCACCGGAGGGTGACGACCCCATCGCCTCCATGCGCGAGATGGTCGAGGACTATGCGATGGGGTGCGCCGGCCCGGGCCTCAGCGCCTGTCGCAGAGTTCCGGTGTGCATTGGAGCGCTGGCCGCAGAGTGGCTGGTCCCGCCAGAGGTCGGCAGGGAGCGTCTCGTCTACCTGCATGGCGGGGGCTGGGCGGCGGGCTCTCTCTCCAGTCATCGCGCCATCGCCGCTGAACTGGCCCTGCTCAGCGGACAGGCCGTGCTGGTCCCCGATTACCGACTTGCTCCTGAACACCCGTTTCCGGCCGCCCTGGTGGACGCGGCTGAAGCACTGGCCTTCGCCGCCCGTAACGGGCCGGATGAGCCGGGTCCAGCGAGCCGACTTGCGCTGGCTGGCGATTCAGCCGGAGGGAACCTGGCGGCTGTAATCGCGCTCGGGCTGGCGCCTGAGATCTCGGGGCCAAGGCCCGACCGACTGGTCCTGCTGAGCCCCTTTCTCGGGACCCAGCCGGAGGATGGGGGGTTCGTCCGGGCCCCCGAAGATCCGGTTGTCGCAAGTGATGCCATGGGTATGGTGGCTGCGCTCTATGCGCCGAACCATGACCCGCGCCAGCCCGCCATAAGCCCGCTCCTCGCCAGCGCACAAGCGTTCGAGACCCTGCCCCCCACTCTCATCCAGGCGAGCACGGTCGAGACACTGCGCGGACAGGCGATGGCCTTCGCCCAGCGTGCGTGGGCCTGTGGCGTAGCCTTACGACTGTCCTTCTGGCCCGGCATGCCGCACGTCTGGCAGGTCTTCATGGGCAAGCTCCCCGAGGCGGATGGGGCGCTGGCCGAGGTAGCCGCTTTCCTGAGTGATTGAGGCGGTCGGGCTCGCGGGATCGGGAGGTGCGGATCGCGCGCAAGCCTGGGAAAAACCCCAGCGCCTTGGCTGCGAACGTATCCGACATCGCAGGACGCCACGAAAGCGCCGCCCACCCGTGGTCAAATCCCTCCGAAAGCCAAGACGCAACTCCGGACTTGGCGCCGCACCGCCCGCGTGGCATCGCTCCGCCCGGCCAGGCCCGGTAGCTCAGCAGGATAGAGCAGCGCTTTCCTAAAGCGAAGGTCGGGGGTTCGAGTCCCTCCCGGGCCGCCAGGCCGGCATGGCGGCCTGTCTTTTGGCGTCGATGCCGAGTGAGCCCCGGCCTGCGCTGACCCGCTAGGCTGCAGTCTCTGGCGGACGGATCACTGACAGGTCTCGCAGGAGGATGTCGATCATCCGCGCCGCAAGGACTTCGGATCGGTCTAGGTCAAGGCGATCAAAGTTGACCGGAAGGGCCAGGCATCCATGGACGCCGGCCCAGACAAGCTGAGCCAGGTCCTGAGGATCGCCCCCGCGCAGGACCCCCAGAGCCTGACCCTCACGGATGGATGAGGTCAGAAGGATCGCGAAGGGGGCTGTGTCCAGGGGTTCGCGGTCCGGCTTGGGCAATCCCTCCGGGCGGACGAAGAGGAAGGTGCCGCGAAACAGCTGGGGCCGGGTCAGTGCGATCTCGACATAGGCGTTCAGCAAGGCGCTCAGGCGCGCGACCGGGTCTGCGATGTCAGCGGCCAGACCTTCCAGCCGGGCGTTGATGGCCTCGACCGGATCCATCCACAGCGACTGCATGAGCGCCTGAAGGCTGCCGAAATGGGCGTAGATCTTGCCGACGCTGACCCCGGCCCGCTGGGCGACCGCCCGGGCCGTGACCGCGGCGGCGCCATGCTCTGCATAGAAGCTGGCCGCCGCCTTCTGGATCTGGCGACGGGCGGCCTTCTTCTGCGCATCTGTCGCCGGGGGGCGGGCCACGGGTGTCCTTACGCGGCGAGCTTGTCCCGGTTGAGGTTCATTCTCGCCCGCAACTGGTCGAGCGGTGTATCCAGCTCGTCCTCCCAGCGTTCGAAGTTGAGGTTGCGCGCACTGCGGCCATAGCTCCACCCATCCACAAAGGCGTCCATGGCGTCGACGATCAGGCCCGGCCGCACGAAGGCCATGTGCGCAGCGGTCACCGCCACCCGCATGGCGTGATAGGGGAACCGAAGCTGCGCCAGATAGAAGGCGGCCAGGGCCAGCTCGCCCCAGTTGTCCGCCTCATAACCCGTCAGGACATGCAGGAAGTCGTGGATCTGGAAGCCACGCACCATCATGTAGCTGAGGTCCGGCGGCAGCCGGTCGAGCTTGCCGGAACTGGTCAGCTCCTCATTGAACCGGCGATAGTTGCGGCCGAGGTTCTGCTCGAGCTTGTTGTCCAGGATGAAGCGACGATAGGCGTGCCCGAGCGTGCCCGGCGCGCATTCCGCAAGGCGTTCCAGCGACAAGGGCTCGGAGATGTAGCGACTGGCGAGCAGGGGCGCAGCTTCCGGGATGGAAGCCAGCTCACGGCTGTAGGCGTCGATCGCCTTCTGCGGCGCTTCCGCCCACCAATCGTGAAAGAGCAGGTAGACCCCATAGTCGAGGGGCGCGTCCGCCGCGCGCAGGAACTTTTCTGCGAAACCCCGATCGATGATCTCCGCGCCGGACATGGCTTTTCTCCGCTGTGGCCTGCCGCAGGCTAGCGCCCCCGGAATAAAATGAACAGGTTCATTTTATTCCGGTCCCGGAGATCCCGCCGTTTCAGCGACGTCTCGTCCTCTTCAGGACGGGACGCCTGAGCCGGACATCGGGGATATGGCGCCCCATGCGGACGTCGGCGGCTGTTGCCAAAACCTTCCGCAGCATTTAATGGCATTCACAATGTCAATACATTCCTCAGGCCGAGGCCCTCCGGGTCTGGACCGGGAGTGAAGGCGGGGGAGCCGGACAATGGCGAGTTTCTGGGTTTGGGGCGTCGCCCTGCTGGGCTACGCCATCTTCCTGGCCTGGTACGTCAATTGGCGCGGACCGCTCTCCAAGGCCGAGATCGAGACCCTCATGGCGCAGATGCGCGCCAGCAATGTGGGGCATGGCGACCAGGACGAACTGCCCGTGATCCGGAAATTCCTCGAGGAGGATGACGGGCGCGAATTCTTCATGCTCAACGTCATTCGCCTGTCGCAGGATGACGTCGCCGATCCAGTGACCGGCGAAAGGCTGCCGGCGCGCCAGGTCATGGCGGGCTATACGCGCATGTTCATGCCCGCCCTGTTCGCCCGGGGCGGGCATCCGGCCCTGGCTGCGCGCCGCGTCGGCGGCATGGTCGACACCTGGGGGCTCAAGGACGTCCCCGAGTGGTCGATGATGGGCTACATCCGCTACCGGAGCCGGCGCGATCTCGCCCACCTGGTCTGCGATCCGCGGTTCACAGGGGCGCACGCCTTCAAGTTCGCCGCCATGCCTCAGACCTTCAACTTCCCGACCCGCCCGATGATCATGACCCTCGCCGGTCCGGGGATCTGGGTGGGCCTGTCCTTCGCCCTCGCCGCCGCGGCGGCGCAGATCGCCCTCCTGCTGTCCGCCGCGCCGAACTGACCCGCGCGCGCCTTTCCAACTCTCCAGACCCGAGACACGCCATGAAGATCCTGCGTACGCCCGACACCCAGTTCGCCAACCTGCCCGACTTCCCGTGGGCGCCTCACTACATGACCGTCCGGGATGAGGACGGGACAGACATCCGCATTCACTGCATCGATGAAGGCCCGCGCGACGCGCCCCCGATCCTGTTGATGCACGGCAATCCGACCTGGGCCTACCTCTACAGGCACATGATCCCCGGACTGCTGGCGACGGGTCGGCGGGTGATCGCCGTCGATCTCGTGGGCTGCGGACGGTCGGACAAGCCTGCGGCGAAGAGCGACTACACCCTGGCCCGGCACTATGACTGGATGGGCAAGTGGCTCACCCAGATGGACCTGACGGACATCACCCTCTTCTGCCAGGACTGGGGCGGCACCATCGGCATCTACCTGGCGGCCCAGCACCCCGAACGCTTCGCCCGGGTGATCGCCGCCAATACCGGCCTGCCCCTCGGGGAGGGCGAAAGCGACTTCATGAAGATGTGGGTCGACATGATGCGCGCGGCGACCGTGTTTCCCTGGCAGATGCTCGAGGGCGGCATGCAGCGCAAGCTCACCGAGGGCGAGGTCGCCGCCTACCGGGCGCCCTTCCCGTCCTCGGAGTACGAGGCCGGGATCATCCAGTTTCCGCTCCTGATCGCCGTGCAGGTCGACAATCCGGGCGCCCCGCTGAACCGCGAGGCCTGGGCGAAGCTGGCGACCTTCGATCGTCCCTTCCTGACCCTGTTCGGCGACCTCGATCCGGTTGCCCGGGGGTGGGACAAGCGGGCCCAGGCGTACATTCCCGGTGCGGCCGGCCAGAAGCACCAGAACATTCCCACGGCGAACCATTTCATCCAGGAAGACGCGCCGGACGAACTGCTCGCCCACATTCTTCCCTTTCTCGACGTGAACTGACGAGGCGGATTCCATGGCCCTCTTGCCCCCCAGCACCAATCCGGATTACCGCGGTGCGCCCATCTCCGCTTGGTTCCTGGCCCTGTCCTCCGTGACGACCATCGTGCCGGGGTTGATCCACTACTTCCTCCCCGACGGCGGCGCCGGCGTCATTGGCGGCGTCGACCTTTCGACCCGCGCAGACACCATCATCACGCTCTTCGCCTGGTACGGGGCCATGCAGATCCCGTTCGGGATTCTCATCCTGATCATCGCCCTGCGATACCGCTCGCTCGTGCCCCTGGTCCTGCTGCTCACCATCCTCATGCAGGCGCTCGGCGCCTACTTGGGTTGGTTCGGGAAGGGCTCGCACAGCGGCCACCATCCGCCGGAGCACTATGGAAGCGCCGCCTTCGTCGTGCTGGGGACACTCTTCTTCATGCTGTCATTGCGCGATCGTCGCGCCCAACAGGAACCCACAACATGATCACCCAGGTTCAGGTGCGTCGCTCGGCCTTCTCCGAAGCCCGGACGGTTTCCACAGAGATTCCGGAGCTGGCGGAAGGCGAGGTCCTTGTCGCCATCGACAAGTTCGCCATGACCGCGAACAACGTCAGCTACGCCCTCTCCGGCGACATGATCGGCTACTGGAGGTTCTTCCCCGCCGAGGAGCCCTGGGGGATCGTGCCCGTCTGGGGCTTCGCCGACGTGGTCGCGTCTCGCGCCCCGGAGGTCGCCGTCGGCGAGCGGATCTGGGGCTTCCTGCCCCTGGCCAGCCACGTCGTGATGCGGCCCGCCGGGGCGACGGGCCGAAGCTTTGTCGACGGCGCCGCGCATCGCACGGACCTGCCGGCCATCTACAACACCTACCAGCGCACCCAGGGCGATCCGCCCGCCCTGACCGCCATGGAAGACGAGCGCTGCCTCCTCTTCCCGCTCTTTTCGACCTCCTACGTGCTGTACGACTACCTGGTGGACAACGGCTTCTTCGGCGCGCGGCAGGTGCTGGTCGGCAGCGCCTCCTCCAAGACCGGCCTGGGCCTGACGAACCTGCTTTCCCGTCACGGCGAAGGTCGCCCCCGCGTCGTGGGCCTGACCTCTCCGGGGAATGTCGGCTTCGTCACGGGCCTGGGGACCTGCGATGAGGTCGTGACCTATGACGCCATCGGCGCCCTGGATCCCGCCGTCCCGACCGCCTTCGTGGACATGTCCGGCGCGGGCGAGGTGGTCAGCGCCATCCACGCGCACTTCGGTGACCAGCTCAAGCTCAGCTGCGCCGTCGGCGCGACCCACTGGGGCGCTGGCCGCTATCGGCCAGAGACCTCCGCCACGCCCCACGCCTTCTTCTTCGCGCCGGCCCAGTTCGCCAAGCGCGACGTCGATTGGGGTCCGGGCGAGATCATGCGCCGCGCCCAGACGGAGTCCGCCCGCATGTCGCTGGAGCTGAAGGGCGCCCTGGAAATCCGCCACGAAGGTGGAGCGGATGCGGTCATCGCCGCCTGGCAGGGGCTCGTGGCGAACAGGATCGCGCCGAACGCGGCGGTCATGGCCTCGCTGAAATAGGCGTCGGAGGAATTGGAATTCCCGGCGGCTCGGCTATCTCTGGGCGGGCAATCAGGGATTCCACCGCCGGGGAGGCGACGGCATGACCAAGCCCATGAAGATCGACTTCGTCTCCGACGTGGCCTGTCCCTGGTGCATCATTGGCCTGGCCGGGCTCGAGGAGGCCCTGTCCCGTGTGGGCGACCTCGTCGAGGCGACGATCTTCCTCCAGCCCTTCGAGCTCAATCCCGACATGCCGCCCGGGGGCCAGAACCTGGCGGAACACGTGTTCGAGAAGTACGGCGCGACGCCGGAGCAGTCGGCGGCGAACCGGGAGCGGATCCGGGCCCGCGCCGCCGAGGTGGGCTTCACCATCGCCACCACCCCTGAAAGCCGGATCTACAACACCTTTGACGCCCACAGGCTGCTGCACTGGGCGGGGTTGATGGGGCGCCAGCTGCCCCTCAAGCACGCCCTGTTCGAGGCCTATTTCACCCGGGGTGAGAACCCCGGCGACCCCGAGGTCCTTGCGGCGGCGGCCGGGCGGGCGGGCCTCGATCCCGACGCCGCTCGCGAGATTCTGGCCTCGGGCCGCTTCGCCGAACACGTCCGGTCCCTGGAGCGCCAGTGGTACGAGGCGGGGATCAGTTCGGTCCCGACCCTGATCATCAACGACACCTACGTCATCTCCGGGGGCCACCCCGCCGACGCCTTCGAGCGCGCGCTCCGCACCCTGGCCGCCGAGGCCTAGTCCGACAGGAGGGAACTCCGGGCTGCCCACGGCTTGAGCCGGTCCCCGCCCGGACCTATCCTCACCCCGACCCCGCCTGGACCCTGGCGGCCCCCGACTGGGAGATCCCGCATGAGCACTGTCACAGGCACCGACGAGGCCATGCATCCGACCGGCGAGGACCGGGCCTGGAGCGAGAGCTACTACTTCAACTTCGTCGACCCGAAGACCGGTGTGGGGATGTTCACCCGCATGGGCTTCCGCCCCGGGAACGGCTGGGCCGACGCCCTGCACGCGGTCTACCTGGGCGGCAGCCGGGTCGCCTTCACCTATGGCCGCCGGGACATCGGCAAGGACCTCTCGGTTTACGACGGCGACCTGAAGGTCGGGAACCTGGCCCTGGCCTGCGATGACCCCTTCCGCCGCTGGACCGTGAGTTACGAGGGCCCGGCCCAGGACATCCCCGACGGGTCCATCCTGATGACCCGCGCCAAGCTCCGCCCGGAGGGCTGGCACACGCCGGCGCACCTCTCCATGCAGGTGGATGTCGAGGCCCTGACCGAGCCCCACTTCGCGGCGAAGGGCGCCCATGGCCACTTCGAGCAGAGCCTTCGCGCCACCGGGCGCCTGACGATCGGCGGCGAGGAGATCGCCTTCGACGGCTTTGGCGTGCGCGATAAGTCCTGGGGGCCGCGCAACTGGAGCGGGTCTTCCAGCGGTTCCTCAGGCGCCGCCTCGACTGGGCCCGCCCTCTCGACCGCCGCCGCCCCCAACCCCTTCGTCTTCTGGTTTTCCATGAACTTCGGCGCCGGAACCTCCCTGGGAGGCTCCTGCTTCCGCCGCGCCGACGGGACCATGCTGGGCGCGGGCTGGATCCAGGACGGCGAGCATATGGATACCCTGGAGGACGTTCGGGTGGAGACCACCTTCCGGCCCGGCTCCATCCTGCATGAGACGGTGTCGATGGTCGCCCGCACCGGGCGGGGCCGGGAGGTCCGGATCGAGGGGCGGGTGATCAACATGTGCCCGACCAAGATCCCCTTCCCGGGGGGCGCCACCTTCGTCAACGAGGGCCTGGCGCGCTTCGAGATGGACGGCCGCGAGGGCTTCGGCATCGCCGAGTCCTGGCACAACGTGACGGAGTAGGTCGGGGCCGCCGCAGCTCTTTGGGCGCCCGGCGGACCCGGGTCCTTGCTTTACACGCTTCCGGTCCGCAACCGGATGTGCTGCAGTCCTCCGAAACACCGGGAGGACTTCATGCAGGAAATGACCGTCCGCGAGGACATTCCGCTGGCCGCCGATGCGGCCTGGGCCGTGATCGGCGACTTTTCGGGAATCCGGAAGTGGGCGACCCTGGTGGAGGCCGAGAGCACCGAGGTTACGCCAAAGGGCAAGGTGCGCACCCTGACCATGCCCGGCGGCCGGACCGTGTCGGAACTGATGACCGACGAGGGGCCGCACCACTACACCTACACCCTCGATCGCCCCGACATGGAGGCCTACTTCTCCACCGTCTCGGTGGAGCCCGGCGACGGGGACTCCTGCGCCATCGCGCTGCGGGTTCGGTTCCAGCCCAAGGATGCCTCACAGCTCGAGGCGGCGACGGAGGCCATGGGGAAGTTCTGCCGCGGCAACCTCAAGGCGATGAAGCGGGCCCTGGGCCTGGCCTGAACCCCGCCGTTTCGAGGAGATTCGACCATGCTGAACCGACTTGACGACTTCCCGATCCACCAGACCCCGGAGCCCATCGCCCACCCGGCGACCAGCGACCGCAACGTCTACGACCGCACCTGGTTCAATGCTTACGAGAAGGACGGCGGCTACTATTTCGGCGTCGGCATGGCGGTCTACCCCTTCCGGGGCATACTGGACGGGGCCTTCAGCGTCGTGGCGCCGGGCGGGCGGCAGTACTGCTTCTACGGCTCGCGCCGGGCGCCCGCAGAGCGGACGGACATGTCCGTAGGCCCCTTCCGGCTTGAGGTGTTGGAGCCTATGCGACGCACCCGGGTCGTGCTGGAAAAGAATGAGAGCGGTCTGTCCTGCGACCTCGTCTTCTCGGCCCGGACGGCCAGCCTCCAGGAAGCTCGCCAGACCCTCTGGTCCGGGACCCGCCGGGTGATGGACTCCACCCGCTTCGACCAGTTCGGCCGCTGGAGCGGTTGGTTAGAGACGCCCGAGGGCCGCATCGAGGTGGACGCGGAGGTCTGCCTCGGCACCAAGGACCGGTCATGGGGGGTCCGAAACGTCGGCGAGCCCGAGACCGGCGGGGCGCCGCGCACAACACTCCCCAGCGTCTTCTTCCTCTGGACGCCCCTCTTCTGGGACGACCACATCTCACACGCCATCTTCTTCGATGACGCCCAGGGCCGGCCCCTGGTCCGCGAGGGCTTCACCGCGCCGCTCTATGACAGCGAGGCGGACATACCGGGGGTCGAGGACGGGCGGGACCATCGCATGGCCACGGCCCGGCACCGGGTCGACTACCACCCTGGTACGCGCCTGGCCCGCTATGCCGAGGTGGACCTCGTCGACCATGACGGGACGGTCCGCACCATCAGCATGGAGCCCATCCTGAGGTTCCAGATGAAGGGCCTGGGCTATACCCACCCCGAGTGGGGGCAGGGCATGTGGAAGGGGGAACTGGCCATCGGCCATGAGTCCTTCGATCCCCGCCAGCTCGATCCCCTGGCCCACTCGCACCTGCATACCCAGCAGGTCGTCCGCACCCGGGACAACGAGGGCCGGACGGGTATCGGCGTCCTGGAGCAGCTCTGCATTGGTCCCTATGCCCCGGCGGGCTTCACCCAGTTGCTCGACGGGGCCAAGGCCTAGACTTCAGGGGTCAGCCGGGGTCAGCCGCCCTTCCGGGCGGCGAAGGCGGCGATACGCTCTCGCATGTCAGGGCCAACGCCTTCGCCGCGGTAGACTTCATGGGCGAGGCCCGCCGGCAGGGCCAGGCCGTCCGTCTGGTCCAGCAGGCGCTTGTTGGCGGCGTGGCTGAAGGGCGAGTTCGCGGCGATCTCGGCTGTCCAGGCGTCCACGCCCTCCAGGAAGGTCGCGTCTGGCAGGCAGGCGTTGGCCAGCCCCATGGCCTCCGCCTCCCGCCCGGAATAGGTCCGGCAGGTGAACATCATTTCCCGGGCCTTGGCGGTCCCGACCCGTCGGGGCAGGCGCTGGCTCAGGCCCCAGACCGGCGTCAGGGCCCAGCGGGCGTGGGTGTCGGCGAACTTCGCGTTTTCCGCCGCCAGGATGATGTCGCCCGCCAGGGCCAGCTCCAGGGCGCCGGTGTAGCAGTGGCCATGGACCGCCGAGATCACCGGAAGGGGCAGGGCGGCCAGCCGCTCGATGACCTTCGACTGGAAGTGGGGCTCGGGCAACCGCTCGCCGGCGGCGATGTCGCCGAGGTCGTGGCCGGCCGAGAAACAGCGGCCCGCGCCCCGCAGGACGACAACGGCGATCCCGGCAGGGTCTGCGGCGATGTCCCGGACATGGGCGTCCAGGGCCTGGAAAACGGGGACGTTAAGCGAATTCAGCTTGTCAGGTCGGTTCAGCACCAGGTGCACCGCCGCGCCGCGCATCTCGCGCAAGACCAGATCGGTCATATGTCGTCCTCCCTTTTGAGACCGAGGGAACGCAATCCTTCCTCCCGATGTCAACCGGGCGGCCGGCGCTGTCATCCAACCGTCATGGATCCTTTGTAATCGTCCCGTCGCCCGTTTCGGGATATCGTGCCCCCTGACCCAAGTTCCCGCTCAGGGGCGCCGCAGACAGGATCTCCCGTGAGAACCATCGCCATCGGTATCGGCGCTCTTCTCGCCACCCTGCTATCGGTACCGGAGGTCGCCAGAAGCCAGGTTCTCGAGATCGGGGACGATGGCGCGGTGACGACCTACTCCGGGCCCATGGTCATCACGTCTGCAGGCGCGCAATCCATCGTCCAGGTCGTCCCGACCCAGGTCTCGCCAGCTCCGGCCGTCGTGGCCAGGCTGATCGCCGAGGCCGCCGCCCGGCACGGGATCGACCCGGGTCTGGCCACAGCCGTCGCCTGGCAGGAATCCCGCTTCCAGCAGTCGGCCGTTTCTCCCAAGGGGGCCCGCGGGGTCATGCAGCTGATGCCCGCCACCGCCCGCGACCTGGGCGTTGACCCGGACGACCTCCACGGCAATATCGACGGGGGCGTGAATTACCTGGCCCGCCAGCTTCGGCGATTTGGCGATGTGCGGCTCGCCCTTGCGGCCTACAACGCCGGACCTGAGGCCGTAATGCGTTACGGAGACGTGCCGCCGTTCGCGGAAACCCGCGCCTATGTCCAGGCGATCTTCTCGCGCCTCGGCGCCCCCCGTATCCTGTCCATCGGAGCTGAGTAGGACCATGACCCGCAAGACCCTCTCTCTCAGCGCTCTCGCCGCCCTCTTCGCCTCGCCCGCCCTGGCGCAGACCCAGGCCCAGGCGGATCCCGCCGGATCTTCGCCGCTCATCGCCGCCCTCAGCTGGGTCCAGGGAACCCTCCTGGGCACAGTGGCCACCAGCGCAGCGGTGATCGCCATCGCCATTGTCGGCTTCCTGATGCTATCGGGCCGGATGGACTGGCGCCGCGGGGTGATCGTCATTGTCGGCGCCTTCATCATCTTCGGCGCCGTCTCCATTGTTGCGGGCATCCGCAGCCTCGCCGGAGCCATGTAGGATGAGCCGGCTGGCCTCCGATCCGGTCTTCGCCGCCCTCACACGGCCGCAAATGATCGGCGGCGTCACCTACACCTACGCCATCCTCAACCTCATCGTGACCGGGGAGCTTTTCCTCATCACCAAGTCGTTCTGGGTCCTCGGCGTGGCGCTGGTGATCCACGCCATTGGCTATGCCGGGTCGGTCCGTGAGCCGCGCTTCTTCGACATCTGGATCACCCGGCTCCGGTCCTGCCCGCGGGTGCGGAACTTCAGCTTCTGGGGCGGGAACTCGTACACGCCGTGACCAAGGTCATCACCACACAGGCCGCCCGTCTCCTGGCGCCGCGGGAAGCCCCCATCGGCGACCGCCTGCCCTATGCGCGCCATCTGGACGCCCAGACGGTGACGACCCGGGACGGTCTGCTGGTCCAGACCCTTCACATTTCGGGCTTTCCCTTCGAGACGGCGTCAGACGAAGACCTGAACTACCGCAAGTCGGTCCGGGAGACGGTTCTGCGAAGCGCCGCCACCTCGCGCCTGGCCCTCTGGCACCACGTGGTCCGGCGTCGGGTCACCCCTGAGTTCCCACCCCCGCCAGAGGAACCTTTCTGCGCGGATCTCGACCGAAAGTGGCGCGAGCAGCTCGAGGCCCGCCAGCTCTTCATCAACGACATCTTCCTGACCCTTGTCCTGAGGCCGACCCAGGGGCGGGCGGGGCTCATCGAGAAGGTGCTGAGGGGGCCGCGTCAGCGGCAGTCCGAGACCGCCCGGGACCTGCGCGAGCTTCACGCCATCCGCGAGTCCTTCTCGGCCGCCCTGTCGCCCTACGGCGCTCGCACCCTCAGCCTCTACGACGGTCCGGGAGGCGCCCAGTACTCCGAGCCCTCCGAGTTCCTCGCCCTTCTGCTGAACGGGGAGGGCCGGCCCGTCCTCACCCCATCTGGTGAGATCGGCGCCGCGGTCGGACAGCGCCGCCTGACCTTCGGCCTGGACGCCATGGAGCTCGGGACTGGTCATGGCGGCGCGCGCAGCTACGCCGCCGTGGTGGGCCTGAAGGATTATCCTGCGCGGACCGCGCCGGGCCTGCTCGACGGCGTCCTTCGCCTGCCCCACGAGATGGTGCTGACCGAAAGCTTCGCCTTCCAGGACCGCCAGGCTTCACTGGACCGGATGGGCGTGGCCCTGCGCCGCCTCAAGGCCGCCGACGACGACGCCTTCAGTCTCAGGGGCGAACTTGCCCAGGCGCGGGATGACATCGGCGCCGGCCGTACGGCCTATGGAGAGCATCACCTTTCGATCCTTGTTCGCGCCGACTCCCTTCCGACCCTCGACTATGCGGTCGCAGACGTGCAGTCCGCCATGGCCGAGGCCGGCGCCCTTGCGGTCCGGGAGGACGCCAACCTGGAACCGAGCTTCTGGGCCCAGTTCCCCGGCGGCTTCCGGTTCATCGCTCGCAAAGGGCTGATCTCTGCAGGAAACTTCGCCAGCCTGGCCAGTTTCCACAACCATCCGACGGGTGAGGCGGCAGGCAACCACTGGGGACCGGCGATCTCCGTCCTGGAGACCACGGCCTCGGGTCCCTACCATTTCAACTTCCACCAGGGCGACCTCGGCAACTTCACCTGCATCGGGCCTTCCGGGTCCGGCAAGACCGTCCTCCTGACCTTCCTGCTGGCCCAGGCCGAGAGGGTCCGGCCGCGTATCGCCTACTTCGACAAGGACCGCGGCGCAGAGCCCTTCATCCGGGCCATTGGCGGCCGCTACGACGTCCTGCGACCGGGCGAGCCGACCGGCTTCAACCCCCTTCTGCTGCCGGATGAGCCCGGCAACCGGGCCTTCCTTACCGAGTGGCTCGCCCAGCTCCTTTCCGCGGACGGATCGACCCTCAGCGCCGACGACCGGGCGGTGATCGCGGACGCCATCGACGCCAACTTCGCCCAGCCGACCAGCCACCGCAGGCTGCGCTTCCTGCGGGAGTTGTTCCGGGGCGGCCGCCGCCCCACCCCCGGCGACCTCGCCTTCCGGCTGGGGCCCTGGTGCGAGACGGGAGAGCACGCCTGGCTGTTCGACAACGCCGAGGACCAGCTCAGCCTGGAGACCCGCGTCCTGGGCTTCGACATGACCCGGGTCCTGGACGCGCCGGAGGTCCGCACCCCCGCCATGATGTACCTGTTCCACCGGCTGGAGCAGAGGCTGGACGGATCCCCCGCCATCTTCGTCGTCGACGAGGGCTGGAAGGTCCTGGACGACCCGGTCTTCGTCCGGCGGATCAAGGACTGGGAGAAGACGATCCGCAAGCGCAACGGTCTGGTGGGATTTTGCACCCAGAGCGCCTCGGACGCCCTGGACAGCCGGATCGCCGCAGCCATCATCGAGCAGGCCGCGACCCAGATCTTCTTCCCCAACGCCCGGGCCAAGCCGGACGAGTACATCGACGGCTTCGGCCTCTCCGAGCACGAGTTTTCCCTGGTGAAGTCCCTGCCGGACACCTCGCGGTGCTTCCTGGTCAAGCGGGGCGACCATAGCGTCGTGGCGAGGCTGGACCTGTCGGGGCTCTCCGGACCCCTTCAGGTGCTGGCCGGGACAGAGCGGTCCGTCCGGCGGCTGGACCAGCTGCGGGCGGTGGTGGGTGATGCGCCCTCGGCCTGGCTTGAGCCCTTCATGGCGGGAAAGAGCGCGCCATGAGCCAGGCCTGTCCCTCCTACATGGACGCCGGCCCGATTGATGGCGTGCTGGCGACCATCGACTGCCAGACCCGGGTCTACGCCCAGGGCGGCTACGAGGCCCTGACCCAGGGCTCGGGACTTTTCGGAGCGGCGTTGACCCTCCTGTTGACCATCTATGTGGCCCTGATCGGCTGGCGCCTCCTGGTGGCCCCGGAGGGGGCGCGGCTGTCGGAAGCGCCCGGCGTGGCCCTGCGCATCGGCGCCATCCTGGCCCTTGTGACTAACTGGTCTGTCTTCCAGACCCTGGTCTTCGACCTTGCAGACCGTGCGCCCGTCCAGATTGCGGCCGCAGTGTCCGCGCCCTGGACCTCCGGCGGGGAAGGGCGGAGCCTGGCGGCCCGTCCCGTCGCCGGCCTTGACCAGGCGCATGCCGAGCTGCGCCGCGCCGCCGCCGCCTTCGGGGTCCGGGCGCCGCCCAACGCTAAGGCCTACGCCAGCGCGGAAGCGGCCTCAGCGGAGGCGCTTTCCCTTGCCGCCGACGCCCTGATGGTGATGAGCGTCGGGGTCATTGGCGGCGCCAAGCTCGCTATCGGCGTTCTGACCGCGGTGGGGCCGGTCTTCATCGCCCTGGCCCTCCTGAACGTGACGCGGGGGGTCTTCTTCGGCTGGGTGAGGGCCCTGGCGGGTTCCGCCCTCAGCCTGCTCGTCGGCTGGGCCCTCCTGATCCTGCTCCTCGTCGTCCTAGCGCCCTGGCTGGCGGCGCTGGCGGCCCAGAGGGAGGCCCAGGCCCTTGAACCCCGCATGGCCACCAGCCTCGCGGCCATCCTTCTGGTCTTCGCGGTCGGGCAGGGGGTGCTGATCGTCGCCGCCTGGGTGGCCGCCCTCGGTCTGAGGATGGGGACGCCCGCTATCGTTCCGGCGTCCCCGGCGGGCGCCACTGTTCGGCCGGAGCTGGCCGCCGCCCCGCAGGCCGCCTCCCGCGCCGACCGCCTCGCCCAGGCGTTGACCCAGGATGGGCAGAGGTTTGAAAGCCGGGTTCGGGAAGTCACCCTGGCGGGCGCGGCCGCCCGCTCGACCCCTGTGCCCGTCATAGGCGCCCGTCCTGCGGACACCATCGGGGGCAGCTACAGAAGGCCGATCGCAACGCGACGGCGTGGAGGCGCATGATGTTTCGCTCCGTCCTCATCGCGGCCTGTCTCGCCCTGACGCCGGCCGCCGTTCTTGCCGTGACCCCCCGCCCTGGCGGGGGAGATCCCCGCATCCATTTCGTCGACTTTGACCCGGTCGCCGTGGTCGAGCTCAGGGGCGCCCTCCGGCATCAGCTGACCGTCGAGTTCGATCCTGCAGAGCGCATCGAGAACGTCGCCATCGGCGATAGCCTCGGCTGGCAGGTCACACCCAACCGCCGGGCGAACCTGCTCTTCCTCAAGCCCATGGCGCGCCGGCCCTCCACCAACATGACCGTGGTCACCAACCTGCGCCGGTACAACTTCCAGCTGACCTCGCTGGCCCAGCCGACACGAGGCATGCCCTTCACGGTCCGGTTCGTCTATGCGCCGCCGGTCGCTCTGGTGCAGACGCCGCCGCCGCCGGATCCGCCGCCGGAGGTGCGCAATGCGGCCTACTCCTTCCAGGGCTCCCGGGCCTTGCTGCCGGTTCGGATCTTCGACGACGGCCGGGACACCTACTTCGCCTTTCCCGGGGATGAAGACCTGCCCGCCATCTTCGCTGTGGAGCCCGACGGGGCCGAGGCGGTGATCAATCTGCGCCTCCGGGACGGGCTCTTCGTGGCCGACCGGGTCGCCCAGGGCTTTGTCCTGAGGCGGGGCGGGGAGGTCACCCGCGTGTTCAACGACGGATATCGCCGGCCTGAGACCAGCCAGGTCCCGGAAAAGCGCCGTTCCTTCTGGGGAAGATGAAGATGGTCGAGAACAAGGCGGTTCCCCCGACCGGCCGGGCCAGCAAGGTTCTGGCCAGCGAGGTTCCGGACAGCGAGGTCCTGACGCGTGCTGCGGACTCCCTTCCCAAGGTGAGGGCGCCGGATTCGCCTCTGGTCTTCTGGGGCGGGATGGGCGGCGCTGTCCTGGCGGGTCTCCTGGTCTTCAACGGGCTCAACGCTTCGCGGGGCGCCCAGGCGCAGGTCACCCCTCCGCCGGCCGCCGAGGCGCCTCCGCCCGTTGCAGCTCCCGCCCCCGCACCGCTCCCCATGCCCCCCCCGGCGGCCACCGAGACGCCGCCTGGCGTCCCCGTGCCCGCCGCCAATACGGAGGACGCCTATCTCCGGTCCCCGACCCTGGTCGTTGACCTCGCGCCGCCAGAGGGTGCGGCCCAGGCGCCTGCGGCCAGCCCGGCTGCGCCGGTCTCAGCGCCGTCCGAAGCTCCGGGTTCGCCTGAGGAGCGTTTCGCGGCGCGGACCATGGGAGGGACCAGTGAAGGGGCCCGGGCCATGCAGATGAGGGATCTCAGCCGCATTGTTCCGCAGGGCACCCTGATCGCCGCCGTCCTGGAATCGGCGATCAACTCCGACCTGCCCGGCGCCGTCCGGGGCGTGGTCAGCCGGGATGTGCGCAGCTTCGACGGCAGCCGGGTCCTGATCCCCAGGGGCTCGCGGCTGGTCGGTGAGTACAAGTCCGCCGCCTCCATCGGGCAGACCCGCGCCTTCGTCGTCTGGAGCCGGATCATCAGCCCGACCGGGGTCAGCATCGACATCGCCTCTCCCGCCGTCGACCGCCTCGGTCGGGGCGGCGTGGAGGGCAAGGTCGACAACCACTTCCTTGAACGCTTCGGCCCCTCGATCCTCCTGACGGTCCTCAACGCCGGCGCCACCGCCGCCGCCAACAGCGGATCCAACAACAGCAACACCACCCTCGTCCTGGGATGGTCGGGCCAGGCAGGGCAGGCGGCCGCCGCCGCCGTCCGGCCAACGGACGTCACTGCGACTCTTAAGGTCGACCAGGGGGCCGCAATCCAGGTCTATGTGGCCCGGGACCTCGACTTTGCGGGCGTCGTCCGCTGATGAACGCCAACGTCTATCTCGGCGCCTTCCTCGCCCCTCTCTCGCCCTGGCTGGGGCGGCCCGAAGTGACGGACGTCCTGGTCAACGCCCCGGGCGAGGTCTGGGTCGAGACGGCGACCGAAGGCATGCGCCGCGAGGCCGCCCCCGGACTTGATGAGACCACCCTCCAGCGACTGGTGCGCCAGATCGCGGCCTACAGCAGCCAGGGCGTGAACCGGGAGCAGCCACTCCTGTCGGCAACCCTGCCCGATGGCGCTCGCGTACAGGTGGTGGCGCCGCCGGCCACCCGGGGCGGGACGGTCCTGGCCGTACGCAAGCATCTGATCTCTGACCTCAGCCTCGAGGATCTCTCGGCAAGCGGACTGTTCGTTCGTCCCGCCGGAGAGGATGCCGGAGTGTCCGGTGACGGGATCATGGCCAGCCTGCTTGAGGCCGGCGACCGGTTGGGCTTCCTGCGGGAGGCGGTGCGCCGGCGGAAGACGATCGTGATCTCGGGCGGCACGGGCAGCGGCAAGACCACGCTCCTCAATGCGCTCGTCAAGGAGATCGACGAGTCCGAGCGCCTGGTCGTCATCGAGGACGCACCGGAAATTCGCTTGGACCATCCCAACAGTGTCGGCCTGATCGCCGTGAGGGGCGACATGGGCGAGGCGCGGGTCGATGCGGACGCTCTCCTGATCGCCGCCCTGAGGCTGCGGCCGGACCGGATCCTGCTCGGGGAACTCAGGGGATCAGAGGCCTTCGCCTTCCTGCGGGCGGTGAACAGCGGTCATCCGGGCTCGATCACCACCATCCATGCCGACAGCCCCGCCGGCGCTCTCGACCAGATTGGCCTCCTGGCCCTCACGTCAGGCCTGGAGTTGGGCTGGGACAAGGTCCAGGCCTATGTTTCGAGGGTGATTGACGTCGTGGTCCAGATCGAGCGGTCCGGAGGCGTCCGCCGGATCTCGGATATCCAGTTCCTCGGCCGGCGCGCCTGAGATCGCCGGGCGGGTTGTCCCGCCCGGCCCATGATCTGTCTTCAGAGGACCTGTCTTCAGAACTTGGCGGAAAGTCCCAGCGAGTAGGACTGCCCGATCTCGAAGCTGTTCGTGTCGAACCGCTTTCCACCCGCAGCCTGGTACTCCTCGGCGTCCGTCCCGGTCAGGTTCCGCGCCTCGAAGGAACCGGTGAACTCCCGGCCCTGGAACTCGAAGTTGCGCCGATAGACAAAGTCGACCCTCATGCCAGGCTTCTGGACGAGGTCCGGCAGGTCGATGCTGCTGGAACGGGCGGAGACGCGCTCGCTCGTATAGGTCACGAGGATTGTGGCCTGCGAACCCGCTTCGTCGTTCTCGAAGCCCAGCTGCAGATTGGCCAGGTGATCGGACTGTCCCTGAAGCTTCTCTCCGCCGGTCAGGTAGTCACTGGCGGGCGGGGTGGTGGGGACGCCCGTGATATCAAGGGTGATGGTGTCCCCGTCCGAAACCTTCAGGCTCGAGGTCGTGTAGGTGTAGTTGAGCGAGACAAGCCAGCGCCGCTCATCGACCCAGCCCGTACCGGTGTCCGGTTCGAAGAGCTTCTTGAACTCAACTTCGCCGCCGTAAATGTCTGCGGCTGGCGCATTGTAGAAGGTCTGGCGGAAGGCGCCATCGGAGCCCAGGACCGCGAGGGCTTCGACGGGCTTCTCCATGTTCTTGTAGAAGGCGCCGAAGGTGAAGTACTGGCCCTTGCTGAAGTAGCGCTCGTATCGGGCGTCGACGTTCACGAAGGTCGTATCCTCGAGGTAGGGATTGCCCGAGAGGATCCGGTCGGTCTCCGTGTCCCGGTAGCGCTGCGGGGCCAGTTCCCGGAACTGCGGCCGGCCGATGGTCTGGGACAGGCCGAAGCGCAGCTGCTGGTCCTCGGCGAAGTTCCAGGTCAGGGTCGCCGCCGGAAGGAGGTAATCCTTCGAGACGCTGCGGCTGAAGATCGGCGCAGCGGTCGGCGCGAAGATGTCCAGGGTCTTCACCGACAGGTCCGCCGTCTCGTAGCGCAGGCCAATGCTGCCCCTGAGCAAGGGACGGATCTCACTGTCCACCTGGACATAGGCCGCAGCCACCTCCAGCCCGGCGTCATACATGGCGGCGTCCCCGGTCAGGGAAGACCCTGTCAGTTCCCGCAGCATGATGATGTCGTCGTTGATGTTCCGGTCCGCCACCAGGTAGTCGATCCGCTGGCCGGCGTAACGCGCCGGGTCCCAGTTGCGGCCCTGGTCGTAGGTGAAGTCCCGACGGACAGAGGTCCGGGTGTTCCGCTGCCAGGCGGCGCCCATCTTCAGCTGGGCCTGCCGGACGAAGTCCACGGGAAGGTCATAGGCGAGGTCAAGGTTGGCCGAGCCGATGTTTTCATCCAGGTCCGAGAAGGAGACCAGCTGGTTGGCGCCCGACAGCAGGGCTGTACGCCCGCCGGTCGCCGACAGACCGTACCGGTACAGCCGCTCGTACGGCGCCTGGCGGGCCGTCCGGCCATAGGTCCCGCGCCAGGCGAGTTCCCAATCCCCGATGAGGTGTTCGCCTGAGAGCTGGCTCAGCTGCAGCACGCGCTCGTACCACTCCGAGTTGTAGGCGTTCACATTGGTGTTGCCCTGCGACTGGGCCGTGTTGGAGGTGATCCGGGCGCGCTTCGACGTCGAGCGGATCCAGAGACCGGTATAGCGGACCTCGTTGTCTCCGTTCTCCCAGGCCAGGCCGCCAAGGCCGCTCCAGGCGATGTCGTTCTGGTTGGCCTCGAAGGTCGCATCCGTGGCGAGGGCCAGTCCGCCGGTGTCAGGAACCGCGGTCTGGCGCACGCCCTTTCGCGTCTGCCAGCCGTTCCGGTAGCTCAGGACCCCGATGGCGCCGATGCGCCCATAGTCGGTATCGAAGGTCTGTCCGCCTGAGACGTCGAAATTGCCGTTAAGCGGCGTCTTGTCCCGCTGAAGGACGTTCAGCGGGGCGTTGGTGAAGCTCCGCGCGACAGCCTTGTACTGGTCCGTCGTCAGCCCGCCCGTGGCGCTTCCGACCACCACGGGGCGGTTGGCGGCGAACTGGCGAACGCCCACCGGCAGCTTCCGGGCCCCGTCGTCGAAGCCCAGCCAGTCGGTCTCTGATCCGTAATAGGTCAGCCCGCTCTTTCCCGTTGTCACGGTGTCGCCGCTCATGCCGACGCCCATCTTGAGGAAGGGCTCGTCAGGCGTCCCGACCGTTTGCAGGTCGATCACCCCGCCCCCGAACTCGCCGGGATAGTTGGCCGAGAAGGTCTTCTGGATCACGGTTCCCGAGAGGATCGAGGCCGGGAAGAGATCCAGGGGAATGACGCGCTGCAGCGGCTCGGGGCTGGGCAGGGGAGAGCCGTTCAGCAGGGCCTGGGAGTATCGTTCACCCAGTCCACGGACATAGACGAACTTGCCCGATACCAGGGAGATGCCCGTGATCCGGGTCAGCGCCTGGGCCGCATTGTCGTCACCGGCCCGCTGCACGTCCTCGACACTGAGGAAGTTCGCCACTTCCGCGGTGTCACGGATGACATCCGGGATGAACCGGCCGCTGACGATGATTTCTTCGACTTCGGTCCCCTCGCTGGGCGGAGGGGTCTGGGCGAAGGCCGAGTGCGCCGAGGTGAGGGCGGCGCTTGCCAACAGGAGGGTGCGGAGGGTTCGGGTCATCGGGATCGGGCCTTCAAGGGGACAAGGAGGGAGGCGGCGGGATCACCCCGCCGCCCTGCGCTTCTCGGATCAGCAGGAGGCCGCGCCTGCCAGGCCGCAGGTCCAGCCGACGTACCAGTTGTCGGTCAGGCCGGAGACTGCACCGATGTAGGTCGTCGCCAGGAAGAAGGACGAGGCGGGGATCGGGTTGGTGGCGACCCGTCCGCTCTCGTTCGAACCGTTGATGAAGCCCTGGGAGAAGGTCGGGGTGTAGCCGGTCGCGATGTTGTTCGGGCCGGCGTTGAACAGGGTCTCGGGACCGGTGGGCTGGTCGTTGTCCGTGGTGCGGAAGGGACCCGCGCCGCAGGAGAGGGCCACCGAGGAGAAGGTGGGCCGGGGCTCAGCCATCGTCGAGGAGCCGTCCACGTCAATGCAGGGGATGGACGGGTGGGCCGAATAGATCACGCCGTTCAGGAAGTCCGCCCGGGTGCCGCCGTTCAGGACCAGGCCCTGGTGCTGGCGGGAGTCAAAGGTCGTGGTGGCCAGGCCGAGACGGCAGACGAAGTTGGAAACCTTGGGGTGGGCGCGCAGAAGCGGGAGACCGCCCGAGGTGGAGCCGGCGCCCGAGATTTCAAAGCAGCGGGCTTCTTCGGTGGGCCGGTCCGACGTGTTAATGATGTACTGGGCCGAGCCGGTGTATCCCTCGTCGGTGTCGAAACCGTCGTCATCCCACTCGGTCAGCACGAGGCGGCGCACATTCACCGTACCGCCGAAGAACTCCACCGCATCGTCCGCGCCGCCGTGAACCTGGACGAAGTCGACAAGGGTGCCGTTGCCGACGCCGCCGAAGGTGATGCCGTTCAGCTCCTCGTTGGGGGCCACTTCGTAGCCGGCTTCCTTGACCTGGACGTAACGGAGCACGCCGCTGTTGTCGTTCGCCGCGTTGCCGCCCCAGTTGATCGTCTGGATCGCTTCGAAGCGGAACTCGCAGTTCACCGGATTCGCCGGGAAGCTGGTGGTGGTCGGCGGGCAGCGGTTGATCGGAGCCCGGCCGGCGATGACGATGCCGCCCCACTGGCCCTTGAGGTCAGGGCCGCCGTTCAGGTCGTTCAGGCTGGTGAAGATGATGGGGCGCGAGGCGGTGCCGTCGGCGATGATCCGAGATCCGCGGTTGACCGCGATGTACTCGGCGATGCCGCCGAACACAATGACGCCCGGTTCGATGGTCAGGACGCCCGACTGAACGCCCGTGCGGGGGTTCTGGGCGTCAGGGCCGAGGTCCTGGCCCACCTCGGTCTTGCCATCGACCCGATAGGCGGTGCCCGGCCGGAAGGGGAGGGTCAGGGAGCCGGTGACGAGGCGTGGGATGCCGCAGGAGCGCAGGGTTCCGTTGGCGATGGTGCCGAGGTTGATGAACCCGGTGGGGCAGTCGGCTGAAGCCGATCCGGATCCACCGGACCCGCCGGAACCACCACCCGTACCCCCGGTGGCGAACTGTCCTTCGCCGGGCGATGCGATGCTGGATCCGCCGCCGCCGCAGGCGGCCAGCAGGCCGCTCGCAGCGACGCTCAGGGCAAGGATTTTCAGCTTTCCGAGAGCTGTCATGGGTCGGTCTCCACCGTATCGACGTTTCGTGCGCAAACAGGGTGTGGCGACCGCGCCAAGACCGGCCCCCCGAACACCCCTTTGGGGCAGGTTCTAGGGACGGCCTGTGACGCCCAGCCTTCACTTTGATGACAGAAACATGTCATTCCGGCTTGGGGCGGGCGGGTGGACGCCCCGGAGAAGGCGCCGGTCCCCCGTGGTCCGCACAGGAATGTCCGCGACAAGGGCTCCCCAGGCCTCGGAGCGCCGCCATGCCGGCTGGAGCGTTCTGTCCCAGGAGGCCGACGACGGCTTCGGGATGGATCACCCCAGAACCCTGGTTGGCGCCGGAGACGCCGGTCGGCCGGATCGTCGTGACCTTGATGCGAACCCGGGATTCCACCTGCAGCGAGCAGGTGGGTGCAGAAACCTGCAGCTTGCCGCTTGGTCACCTACTGGCGGCCCTGCCGGGGGTCTGTCAAACATCGGGTCGGGCGCTGTCCCGCGCCCCGGACCCGGAGATCCCGCCATGCGTGGAAACTGCCTCTGCGGTGACGTCGCCTTCGAGTGTGACGCCGCCCCCGTCGTGACCGTCGCCTGCCATTGCACCCACTGCCAGAAGACCAGCGGCTCGGCCTTCTCGGTCAACGCCATCGTCCCGGGCGCCGCCTTCCGGCTGACGGGCGGCTACGCTGTCTACGCCGACCAGGGCGAGAGCGGCGGGTCCGTCGAGCGCTGCTTCTGCCCGAAGTGCGGCTCTCCCCTGGCTTCGCGCCTCGGCAACGGCATGGTCGCAGTCAAGGTCGGCGCCCTAGAGAGCCAGGAGGACGTGACCCCCGCCCTGCAGGTCTGGACCCGCAGCGCCCGGTCCTGGTCGAAGACCCTCCTGGCCGCCCCCGGCTTCGAGACCAACCCACCCTCGGCCTGACCCGGAGATCCGCCGTGCTTGCTCCCCTCGTTCCGGCCGCCATCGGCCCTGAGGACGAAGCCCTCCGCGCAGAGGTCCGGGCCTTCCTGGCCGAGCGCCTCGCCGGGGTCCCCGGCGCCCTGCGGGCGCGGACCTGGATGGGCTTCGACGCCGACTTTTCCCGCGACCTCGCCGCCCGCGGATGGGTGGGCCTGACCCTGCCGGTGGAGTTCGGCGGCGGCGGCCGCAGCCCCTTCGCCCGGTTCGTGCTCATCGAGGAGGTTCTGGCGGCGGGCGCCCCCGTGGCGGCCCACTGGATCGCCGAGCGCCAGAGCGCGCCCCTGCTCCTGCGCTACGGGACCGAGGCCCAGCGCCGGGACATCGTGCCCCGCATCTGCCGGGGCGAGGCCTTCTTCTGCATCGGCATGAGCGAGCCCAATTCTGGCTCCGATCTCGCCAGCGTCCGCACACGGGCCGAGCGCACCGCCAACGGCTGGCGGCTGAACGGCTCCAAGATCTGGACGACCTATGGCCACAAGGCCCACTACATGGTCGCCCTGGTGCGGACCAGCGGCGGGCCGGACGACCGGCAGGCGGGCCTCTCCCAGCTGCTGATCGACCTGAAGACCCCCGGGGTCACCGCCCGGCCGATCCGCGACCTGGCGGGGGACGAGCATTTCTCGGAAGTCTTCTTCGAGGATGTCGACCTGCCCGAGGACGCTCTGATCGGCCAGGAAGGCCAGGGCTGGTCCCAGGTGAACGCCGAGCTGGCCTTCGAGCGCAGCGGGCCCGAGCGTCTCTATTCCTCCACCGTCCTGATCGACGAATGGATGGACTTCATCCGCTCGCGGGGCGGACCTACGGAGTCCGAAGCCGAGCTGGCGGGGCGGATGCTCGCCCGGCTGGCCACCCTGCGGAACATGTCCCTGGCGGTGACCGGCCAGCTGGCCCGGGGCGAGAGCCCCGTGGTCGAGGCCTCCATGGTCAAGGACCTGGGCGCCAGCTTCGAGCAGTCGATCCCCGCCCTCATCACCGATCACCTGGCCTCGGTGGAAGGGCCGGTCCCGGCCCCGCTCCTGGCCACCCTCGACTATCTGGCGGGCATGAGCCCGACCTTCTCCCTGCGCGGCGGCACGCGCGAGATTCTGCGGGGCATCATCGCCCGCGGGCTCGGACTGAGGTGAGGCCATGAGCGACGACCTGTTCCTCGATTCCTTCCGCAAGCTCCTGGATGGCCTGGGCGCCGACCCCTGGCCTGAGCTTTCCGCCTCCGGGTTCCTCGATGTTCTCCGGCCCGAGTCCGAGGGCGGGGCCGGGCTGGACCTCTCCGGCCTCTTCCCCCTGGCTTTCGAGACCGGGCGCAGGGCCGCGCCGCCGGCCATCCTCCAGACCCTGCTGGCCCGCCTCGTCGATCCTGAGGTCCTGGACTGCGTCGATGCCGCTCCCGTGCTGGCGGCGGGCGGCGTTCCGGCCGAGACGGGCCGCGCCCTGTGCGCAGCCGCGGACGCGGCGGTCATGGCCGGGCTGATCGACGCCCTCCAGTCCATGACCCTGGACCACGCCTCGACCCGCCGGCAGTTCGGCCGCGAGATCAGCAAGTTCCAGGCGATCCAGCACCAGATCGCGGTGATGGCCGAGGAGGTCATGGCCGCTCGGATGGCGGCGGAGACGGCCCTGATGGGCGCCCCGCTTGGGGTCTCCGGTCCCGCCGCAGCGGTCGCCAAGCTGCGCTGCGGGGAAGCCGCGCTCGTCTGTTCCGGCGTCGCCCACGCCGTCCATGGCGCCATCGGGGTCAGCGCCGAGCACGCCCTGCACCGCTATACCGGCGCCCTGCATCGCCTGCGCCTGTCGCATGGGGGGGAGGCCTGGTGGGCCCGCCGCCTCGGCGAATGGGCCCTGTCGCGGCGGGATGACGCCGCCACCCTGGCCCGGAGCCTCTAGAGCCCGTCCAGCCGGCAGCCCCGCGCGACGAGGAAGGGCCGCAGGGCCTCGTAGGCCCTGGCGTGCCGCAGGAGCGGTATGCGGGGATAGAGGTGGTGCAGGATGTGGAACTGCATGCCTGAAGACATCAGATTGCCCAGCCGGCTGCGGAAGGCGCGGGTGTCGCGGTAGCGACCCATTTCCTGCGCCGGATGGTGCGGCGCCCAGCTCAGGTAGAACTGGATATAGGTCGTCCCGAGAATCCGCGGCAGCCACCAGATCAGGGCCGCCTCGATGGCGAAGCCGGACCAGGCCAGGCCGAACAGGATGGCGTGGTAGGCCAGGGTGTAGAGCGCCGCGATCAGACCCGCCCGGCGGGCTTCGTCCGTGCCGATCCGCGCCAGGGCCTTGCCGTAGTTGCCGCCCGTCGCAGATCCCGGCTGGCGGTGGGCGATGGTGTTCAGCAGGTGCCGCCAGGCGTTTGGCGCCTTGGTGTGGATGTCGGGGTCCAGGTCGGGATGGTTGGCGTGCAGGTGGTGCTCGTAATGGGTCAGGCGCGCGACGCCATAGGGTAGCAGCATGGGGAGGGGCGACAGGTGGCCCACCAGCTCGTTCAGCCAGAAGAGGGGCTCGCCCTCCCGGGCGATGATCCGGTGCTGGGCCTCATGCGAGGGCAGGTAGCAGAGGGCCACGTTCAGGGTGGCGATGGGGAAGGCCAGCCAGAGGGGCATCAGGCCGGACAGGGTCAGGGGCCAGAGCGACAGCCAGACCGCGAGATTCCCGAGCCCCCAGAGAACCGATCCCCAGGGCAGGCCGCCCATGAACCGGGCCGCCGTTTCGGTCTCCAGCCGGTTGAGTTCCTGAGCGGGCAGGGCGCGGAGGGCTTCGACGGAGATGTCGGTCATATCCAGCGCCCCGTCTTCTGGGCGATGGCGCCCCACCCACCCCCGACCAGCAGTCCGACGACCAGCGGCCAGGGCGTGGCGGCGATTGAAGGTGCGGTTCGCTCAAGGACCTGGGCGATCAGGGGCGCGAGGAAACCGATCCCGAACAGAAACGTGAGGTTCCGGAAGATCAGGGGCAGGAGGCGGCTCACGGTGTGTCCTCTTTTCAACTTTCGGTATGGAAAGCGAAAATGACGGGTGCGTCAACTTTTGATCAGGCTTGAGTCTGCGACACCCCCGGGTCATCAAAGACTATGAGCCTCGCCGACTTCCAGCCTTGGGTGGACCGCTGGCGTCTGGCGCCGGATGGCGCGCCCTTCGCCAGCAACTGGAGCCGGCTGCTGCCTGTCCGTCGTGAGGGGCAGTCCCTGATCCTGAAGGCGGCCATGGCCGAACAGGAAATCCACGGCTCGGCCTTCCTCTCGGGTTATGGCGGACGGTCGGCCGTACAGGTGCTCGAACGCGAAGCCGATGCTGTCCTGCTGGAGCGCGCCGCAGGTCCAAGCCGCCTCGCCGATATCGCCCGGATGCAGGGTGATGAGGCCGCCTACCGCATCCTTTGCAGGGGGGTCGCGAAGCTCCAGGCGGCTCCAGGCCCCTTTCCGGTGGCCCCGATTCCGCTGGCGACCTGGTTCTCGATCCTGCCCCAGGCGGCGGCCCATGTGGGCGGAGTCGGGGTCTACGCCGAGGCCGCCGGAGTCCTGGAACGTCTGGTCGCCACCACGACGGCGGAGGCGCCCCTCCACGGTGACCTTCACCACGGCAACCTGCTGGACGGCGGGGTGCGGGGCTGGCTGGCCATCGACCCCAAGGGCCTTACGGGCGACCCCGCCTGCGACTATGCGATCATGCTCTTTTGGGCGGGCGCCCCGGATGCGGTGGCTCTCCCGGATCTGGTCGCTGCCCGGATCGCGCCGGTCGCAGCCCTTGGCGGGCTCACGTCGCCAAGGCTGACAGGCTGGGGCCTCTGCGTCGCTGCTCAGTACGCGGGGTGGTTCCACGGGACGCCCATGGGCGAGGCCATGATGGCTGTCGCTGAACGCCTTTCCCTCGACGGGGCCCTGGCGGAGATCTGAACCCCCGCCAGGGCGCCCGGCCTCAGGACTCCATCTCTTCCCGGATCGTCTTGCGGGCCATCCAGAAGAGGAGGAAGGCCAGCACACCGAAGCAGGTGGAGATCATCAGCGCCCAGCGCACCCCCTGGGCCGAACCGAGGCCCACGCCGTTCGCCATCACGTCCGAGATGATCCCGACGACGGTCGGGCCAAGGCCCAGGCCGATCAGGTTGATCACGAACAGAAGGATGGCGGACGTGGTCGCGCGCATGTGGGCGGGCACGATGGACTGGCCGATCGCGTACACCGGTCCATACCAGAGCGAACCCAGCAGACCGTTGATCACGAGGATCCAGAGGGCCACGGAGGCCGAGGGCACGCTGACCGCAATGATGTAGACCGGCACGGCGATCAGGGAGGCGATGGCCGGAACGACGACATAGCCGCGCAGGTCTGTCTTGGCGAAGCGGTCAGCGATCTGTCCCCCCAGCCAGGCGGAGATCATGCCGGCCGTTCCCCCCATGAGGCCCAGGGCCAGGCCCATGAAGCCGACGGACTTCAGCTCGAACATGCTGGCCAGGCGGGCGACCTCCTCACCATGGACCCGAAGGAAGAAGCTGGCGGTGAAGGGGGCGTGTCCATAGCCGATGAAGGCCTTGATGGCCGCGCCCAGGGCGATCAGCCAGAAGGTCTTCTTCTTCATGAGGTAGGCCAGGGTCTCCCGGAAGGTCGCCTGGGCCGAGGTGATGCGGGCGCTGTGTTCCGCGAGGATCTTGCGCGGCTCACGGAGGGTGAAGAAGCAGAGGGCGGCGAACAGGAGCCCCGGCACGCCGGCGACGAGGAAGGCGACCCGCCAGCCATACGCATCCGCGATCAGGCCGCCCATGACCAGACCGAGAAGGCCGCCCAGCGGGGTGCCCATCGAGTAGAAGGCCAGAGCCGAGGCCCGCTTCTCCTTGGGCACATAGTCGGCGATCAGGGAGTGGGCGGGCGGCGTGCATCCCGCCTCCCCGATTCCTACGCCGATCCGGCAAAGGACAAGCTGGACGAAGTTGGTCGTGGCGCCGGAAAGGGCCGTGAATCCGGACCAGACCGCTACGGAGGCGCCGATGATCATGGGCCGATTTCGCCTTTCGGCGAGCTGGGCCAAGGGAATTCCCAGGATGGTGTAGAACAGCGCGAAGGCGAGGCCGCTCATGAGCCCCAGCTGCCAGTCCGCCAGCTTGAGCTCATTCTTGATGGGCTCAGCCAGGATGTTGATGATGGACCGGTCGAGGAAGTTGATCGTGTAGATCGCCAGCAGCAGGAGCATGGCGTAGCGCGTGTACGCGGCGGAATAGGGCGCCTGGCCAACGGTCGCCGTGGCGGGCGGCACGATGGGGTCCGCCGACGGCGTTGCGGTTTCTGTCATTTGATTTTCCTGGGCTCCCTCAGGTGTTTTTTTCGATCATGGCGACTTGCGCGGGATTTGCTAGTCCGGCGCGCTGTCGATTTTCTCCACCGGCGCCCGGGGCGGCGGCCTGAGGATGAGGATCAGCGGGATCATGGCCAGGGTGATGAGCGTCATCCAGCTGAAGATGTCGACATAGCCGATCATCATCGCCTGGCGCGTCACCTCTCCGTTGAGCTGCGCCAGGCCCTCGGGCGTCGTGAGGGCGCCCGGATTGGCGATCACGTCATTGAGCATCGGATTGGTCGGGTCCATGCGGGACGAGAGCTCGCTGTGGGCGAGCGCACTGTTCCTCAGGACCATGGCCTGGACGAGGGAGATGCCGATGGCCGATCCCATACTTCTCGCCATCGTCGACAGGATTGTCCCCTCCACCCTGTGCGCGGGACTGAGGGTCACGTAGGCCAGCGTGCTCAAGGGCGCAAAGAGCAAGCCGGTGCCGGCGCCCTGGATGAACCCGCTCACGATGATGGGCCAGTCCGTCATCGACAGGTCGAATCTGGCCATCGCCCAGAGGGAGGCGATGCTCAGGACGGTGCCGATGAAGAGCACCCGCCTCGCCCCAAGTCTCTGGATCAGGAAGGGGACCATCAGGAAGGAGATCAGGGAGCCCAGGCCCCGGCTGACGCTGGCTTCACCGGCCTGCATGGCGGAGTAGCCCAGCAGGTTCTGCATCAGGACCGGCAGCAGGGCGCTGGTGGAGAAGAGCAGCACGCCGACAAAGAAACTGAAGATCGTCGTGCCGACGAAGTTCCCATCCCGGGCGAGGTCGCGGTGGAAGAAGGGATGCCGCGCCGTTGCCGACTGGACCAGGAAGACCCAGAGGCCCGCCAGGGCGAGCGCAAGCCAGGCCCAGATCTCGGGAGACTCCCACCAGTCCTGTCCAGGGCCGCGGTCCAGCATGACCTGCAGGCCGACGACAAAGGCGGTCAGGGCGGAGAAGCCGATGAAGTCGAAGGGCCGCTGTCTCCCCCCCGGGTCATCCGCCATGAAGGTGGACACCCCCAGGACGGCGATGATGCCGAGCGGCAGGTTGATGAAGAAGACCCACCGCCAGTCGAGATGCTCTGTGATCCAGCCCCCGACAATGGGGCCCAGGATGGGGCCCAGGATCACCGCCGAACTCCACAGGCTCATCACCCTGGGGATCTGCTCCTGCGGAAAGGTATCCAGCATGACAGACTGCGAAAGGGGCATCAGGGAGGCGCCCGCCAGGCCCTGCAGGGTGCGGAAGAGCACCATCTCCGGCACGCTGGTGGCGATGCCACAGAGCATCGAGGCCGCCGTGAAACCTATGATCGACAGAACGATCATCCGCTTCCGGCCGAACTTCATGGCGAGCCAGCCGCAGAGCGGCGTCATGACCGCGGTGGCCAGGATATAGGAGGTCAGCACCCAGGTCAGCTGCTCGGGCGAGGCCGAGATGCTGCCCTGCATGTTGGGCAGGGCGACGTTGGCGATGGTGCTGTCGAGGGTGTGCATCAAGGTCGCCAGCATCAGGGCGCCAGTGATGGGAATGCGGTTCGCCTTATCCTTTTCGAGGAAGTCGGTCGTATCAGTCATCGGCGGCCGTTCGCCAGTCCGCCCCGGCTGCGGCGAAGAGCCCGATCATGTCCGACAGCCGCCGCGCCTCGGCCTCGGCCAGGCTGCGCCGCGCGAGGCTGAGCTGGCGACGGGCGTCGATGGCCCGGAGGAGCGGGGTGCCGCCCAGCCTTACCCCAGCCAGGGTGATGTCGGCGTCCGTCTGCGCAGCGTCCACCGCCCGCCGGAAGGCGGCGACCTCGGTCTCCCCGGCATCGAGGGACGACATCAATCCGCCGACCTGCGAGAAAGCCTCGAGCACGGTCCGGCGATATCGGGCCTCGGCTGCCCGAAGGTCGGCCTCGGCCATCCTCCGGTTGGCCCGGGCGAGGCCGCCGTCGTAGATCGGTGCGGTCAGACCCGAAGACAGGTTCCAGCCGCGGGAGTCAGACCTGAACAGATCCTCGATCTGGTTCGAGGTCTGGGCGTAGTCGCCGGTGAGGCTCAGTTTCGGAAGTGAATCCGTCTGTTCCGCCCGGGCGGCGAACCGCGCCGCGCGCAGCTCGGCCTCCGCGGCCTTGATGTCGGGGCGAGTCCGAAGCAGCTCCGAGGGGAGGCCTACGGGAATGGCGCCCGGAAGGGCCAGGTCCGCCAGCCTGAAGTCCGGCGGAGTCCATTCCGACGGGGACTGTCCCGCCAGGAGGGCCAGGCGGCGTCGGGCCTGGTCCCTTTGCCGGAGGAGGTCGGGCATCTGGGCTTCGTCGATGGCGAGCTGGGCTTCGATCTCCACCCGGCCCGAACGGGACAGCCCGCCGAGGC
>JADBZH010000037.1 GCA_020402585.1 Phenylobacterium sp.
ATCGCAGCTGACCCCCTCCGGCCCGCTGCGCGGTCCACCTCCCCCTGGGGGGAGGAATTGGAAGCGGCAAGGGGCCGCCGGGATAGGAAGCGCCTCAGTGGCGCATGGGCCGGGCGCGGAGCCGGGCCGCCGGCGGCGTCAGGCGGAAGTCTCCGGCGATGCCGATCCGGGCGTTGCAACTGGGGCAGCGGACAACCTCGTCATCCGGCCCTTCGACCGGGGGATCAAAGAAGGCGCCGCAGGGCTTGCACTTCCAGCCGTGGGAGGGCCGCTCGACGGGCTTCGTCTCCTTGGGCGGCCGGGGCGAGCGGAACGGCCGCGGCTTGTCCGCCCGCAGCGGCGCCAGCGGCTGGGGTCCGAGGGGACGGGTGACCTGGACGCCGGGCTTCAGGCTCAGGGTCCGGCGCTTGGGAGGGTCCTCGGTCATGGCCTTGCCGGATCTGCACCAGCCCCTAGAGCCGGCATTGACGTTCGCGATGGTACCGCCTCCCCGGTTCGAACGGGGGACCTCTAGAGCCACAATCTAGCGCTCTAACCAACTGAGCTAAGGCGGCGCATCGCGGAGGCTAGCTTCTAGTCTTCGGCGGGGCGGCGATCAAGCGGCGGCTTGACCCCAAGCCGACTTAGCCCGGTCCGGAACGAAAAGAACCCCGGGGGCGGACCCCCGGGGCTCTGATCTCAACTTCGCCTTCCGGATCAGCCCTCGGGGAGCTGGAACCGAAGCGGAATGCGGACCGTGCCGCCTTCCACAGGCGATCCGTCCTTGGTCATCGGACGCATCTTGAAGAGACGGGTCATCCGCAGGGCGGCGGACCCGAAGTCCTGGTCCGCCGGGTCTTCCGACAAGACGGAGCAGGCTTCGAGCAGCCCCTTGGAGGTGACCTTGCAGCTCAGCGTGACGCGACCTTCCACTTCCATCCGCTGGGCGCGGTCTGGGTAGTAGCGGGCGATATCCTCACCGGAAGGCCTGCGGGCCCAGTCCGGGTTGGTGATCACCGACGGACGCGGCGGCTCGGGGGCCGGCGCCGGGGGCTTGGGCTCCTCGATCCGCTTCTCGACCGGCGGGACCGGCAGAGGCGGAATCGTGGGGGCGTTCGGCACCGCGACGGGCGGACGAGGCTGAAGCTTGGGCGGCGGCGGCGGCGGCGTATTCGGGGGCGGCGGCGGAGGCGGCGGAGGCGGAGCCATCGGCTTGATGATCTCCACGTCCGTCACGTCGTCCGAGAACTCCCGGATCTCGAGCTCAAAGCGCTGCTTCCAGAGCACGAAGCCAAGGAAGACATGGAGCACGAGGGCCACAAGGCCAGCAATCCAGTAGCCCCTGCCCCGCTTCGGCGGCGGGACGTCGAAAGGATTTCGCAGGGGGTGGGTGATCTCTTCAGTCATGCTCCACCCCTCAGTCCTTCTTGTCTTCGCCGACGAGGGCCACGCTGTAGAAGCCGTTATCCTGGAGCGCGTTCATCACGCCCATGAAGTCGCCATACAACACGTCCTTGTCGGCGCGGATGTAGATCCGCTCCTTCTCGGGGCTCCGCTTGTCACCCAGCTGGATGCGCAGCGTGTCCCCGAGCTCAGCCAGGTCGGTGGGGAAGTCCCCGATAAAGAGACGACCGCCTGGCTGGATCGAGATGTAGACCGGCTTGGGAGGATTTGTGGCCGGTTTCGCAACCGCGTTCGGAAGAGCGATCTTCACGTTCACCGCCGCCAATGGCGCCGCCACCATGAAGATGATCAGGAGAACCAGCATGACGTCCACGAAGGGCGTTACATTGATCTCGCTGTTCTGCTCTACCGAGTACTTGCCACCCCCAGAACCTGAGAGTTTGGCTCCCATCTGGATCAGGCCCCCTTGTCGAGCTGCCGCGAAAGGCTGTTCATCAGTTCAGCAACGAAGGACTCCGAACGACCACCAAAAGCCGAAAGACGGGTCTGGAAGAAGTTGTAGAAGATCGCCGCAGGGATAGCGGCGAAGAGGCCGATACCCGTGGCCAGGAGCGCCTCGGCGATGCCGGGGGCCACAACGGCCAGGTTGGTGGTGTTCGTGTTCGCAATGCCGATGAACGAGTTCATGATGCCGTAGACCGTGGCGAACAGACCGATGAACGGGCCGGACGAGGCGGTCGAGGCCAGGAACTGCATGCCCGCCGAGAGCCGCGCGCCGAGGGTCGACTGAACGGCGCTGATGGCCGCCTCAGCCCGGTGCAGGGTGGTCTCGCGGTGCTCGCCCGAAACCTGCAGGCCCGCCTGGCGGGACAGCTCGACTTCCTGGATCGCCGCAGACGCCATATCGGCCAGAGGGTTGCCGGCGAAGTCCTCAGAAGCGGCTGCGCGCCCCACCTCGGAATAGTTCCTGGCGGTCCGGAAGGCCTCCATGAAGGCGGTCGCGGTCTTCTCGAGGTTGTTGAACTCGATGATCTTGGTCACCAGCAGGAACCAGGAATAGATCGAGGCGAGGATCAGGCCGATCATGACCGCCTTCACGACGGGCACGGCCAGCATGAACATGCCAGTGACGGTCAGCTTGCCGGCGTTCTGGATCTGCGGAGGATCTTCGGGCGCGGGAGCCGCGGCAGGATCTGCCGGAGCGGCGGCCGGAGCGGCGGCGGCGTCGGCGGGAGCCGCGGCGGCCGGAGCAGCGGCTTCGGCAGCGGGCGCAGGCGCCTGAGCAAAAGCCGGAGCGCTCGCCATAAGCGCCACGGCGCCGAGGAGAGCGATGAAGGGAGTCTTGAGCTTGTTGTCGATCATCTGTCGCCAGTTCCTGGTTGGTCTAGCACGTTTGGACCTAAGGGTCGTCACGCGAGAGCGTCTCTACCCCAATTGAATGGCCCGCCGCCTGTCCGGGACCGGGCGCCGGATAACCGGAACCGCACCCGCCAAGGCGATAGAGCCGCTTTCGCTATCCCGACCCCTGACATCGCCCGGGACCCCTTGGAGTCCTGACGCCGTCCTGAATTCGGGTGCGGCGCTCCCGACCTGAAGACCGGTCGCACCTTACCGACAAGTTAGACTTGCGGCAGGTGTCCTTTGGCAACCCCTTTTTGTCCGGTCAAGCGGAATAGGGGGTCGCAGGCCTGCCCCGGCGACATTCGGGGGCCTAACCTCGGCGTCAGGCCGTGAAAAGGGCGCCGAGGACCCGGAAAGTGACACTCACGCGACAGGATTCGCCCCTGACAGGTGAGCATCCCATTCAAGGGGAATTGCCGGTCCGCGAGACAAGGAGCAGACTTGAACCCCTCAAGGAGCCTCTGATGACCACCTCCCGACGCGTGCGCCATGGCGTGATCGCCCTCGCCGCCCTCATGCTGTTCGCACCCGCCGCCCAGACGGCGAAGCCGTCGGCTCCGCAGGCGCCGGAGACCGGCCCGGCGAAGGCCGCCTCTGCTCAGCCGGCCCCGAACACGGGCGAACCCCGCCTTGTCTGCGAGCAGGTGCAGCAGATGGGATCGCACTTCCGCCGGAAGGTTTGCGCCACGCCTGAAGCCTGGGAGGCCCGACGGCGCAAGGACGCCGCACAGATGGAGAAGATGGGCGACCAGGGCTCAGGCTGCGGCGGCGTGGCCAATCCTTGCTGATGGACCTCTCAGTCCGGTGGGAGGAAGGGTCCTCAGGCGGGCGGGGGTCCGGGAGGCGCCGGGAAATCAAGTGGAGCGACGGACGCGCCGGCGGAACCTGAGGTCACCATCCTGTAGAGCGGCTTGCCTGCGGGGCCGTAGGTGATGACCTCGGTGACCAGGACCATCATGAAGAGGGCCGCAAGGCCGCCTGCCCAGGCGGGATGAACCCGGCCGGCCTTCCCGCGATCGAGGACAATGGCGACCAACGGGAAGATGAGGCTGACCGCAATGGTCGCCTCCCACGCCCAGGGCATGAAGGCGGGTGAGGGAATGAGGCGGCCGATCCCAGGGCCCAGCAGGGCGACCATCGCGCAGAAGTGAAGCCGGGCGTGCCAGTCGGTGTTGCGGCGATGGGTGACCGCCCAAAGGGTGAGACCGGCGAAGGTCAAAAGGCTGGCCGT
The DNA here is from genome assembly GCA_020402585.1 of Phenylobacterium sp. GTDB lineage: Bacteria > Pseudomonadota > Alphaproteobacteria > Caulobacterales > Caulobacteraceae > Phenylobacterium. The sequence continues at coordinate 4,016 of JADBZH010000037.1, forward strand.
GTCCAGGACCAGGAATTGGAGCGGTCTGAAGAAGAAGGGCGTCTCTCCCCTGCGGACCATGTCCACGACAACGAAGACGCCCAGGATGAGCATCAGGGGAAGCCAGGCCATGGCGAGCCAGCCGAGGCGGCGGTGCCAGATCCCTGCGCCGCGCGCCGCCAGCGCAGTCTGCGCCAGATAGATCGCCAGCCAGCCCATGAAGACCACGGCGTGGGCGTGGACGAGCAGGGGCGCCTCAAAGCTCGATCGACCGGCGAGCAAGTGGACGCCAAACCCGGCGACGGTGACCCCTGTCATGGCGATCGCGCCCATAACAAAAAGTCCACGGTCGGCTGGAAGCGTCCGGGCGCTCCCAATGCTCCTGTCCAGCATCTGAACCTCCTCGGCCTTTGCGCTGACGAACGGGCGACGCGGTGGCGGGCGGACAGGGCCCTAGCGCCCGGCCATCGGCCCGTCGCCGGACGCTAGCACACCCCTTTTCCCCAAGGGAACTTTCTCACAACCCGCCGAGGCTCGGCGCCTCACCCCCCAGCAGCCTCCCGCGCCTGGCGCTGTTCGCAATCCTGCGGAAGGCCCAGCCCGACCTGCATCACGGCTTGGATGCCGGATCTGCCCGGCCAGGAGGCCTGCCCCTACTAGACCTCACTGAGCACTCCAGGGGGCTTTGTGAACACCGCCCGCAGAACAGTGTCGAAGGCCAGACGCATCGACTAAGCCAGCGTCGCAATATGATCATGAAAAGTAATGGTGCCTGGGGCCGGAATCGAACCAGCGACACGCGGATTTTCAATCCGCTGCTCTACCAACTGAGCTACCCAGGCGCGACGCCTCGCGGGTCGGAGGCGGTTCTATAGAAGAGGCCCCGCGCCGTGTCCAGCGAGGCGGGCAGGCTCAGCCGCCGGGAGCGGACACACCGGGTCGCTTCCCGCAACCGATCGCGAAAAGGTAATGGGCCATGGGCGCGTAGCCCGTGTGCACCACCTCGTCGTTCATCGAGAAGAGGAAGACATTGCTGAAGAATTTCAGCATGAAGGCGCGAAGATCCTCGCCGGTCTTGCAGTTGACGTGCCCCGCCTTGGAAATCTCGGACGCGTAGACCTGGGACTCCAGGGAAGGAATGCCCACCACAAAGACCCCATCGTCCGTGAGGCTCTCGCAGACGTTCAGGACGAACCGCGACTCCGCTTCCGGGGCGATATGCTCCAGAACATCGAGGCAGAACGCGCCGTCGAACACCCCCTGGAGGGGCCCCTCGACCATATCGTGCCTCAGGAACCTGATCTTGTCCCGGAAAGGATGCTTGGCCTGGGCTTCCCGGACGAACATCCAGTCGAAGTCCGCGGCCGTCAGGGCGCCGACCTCCTGCAGGACCAGGGGCGCGCCAAAGGCGTCCGCGCAGCCGATCTCCAGGACGGAGGTCTTGCCCTTGAGCATCTTGGCCACGAACTTGTATCGCGAGAGGGTGAATGCGAGGCGCCTGGGATCGGTGGCGTAGGCGTGACCTGTCATCAGTCCGAGGGACTGGGCGCCGACCCCCTTGAGGTCCTCATACTGAGCCTCCTCAGTCGGGAGCTCCGTCCGGAGTGAATTGTAAAGGACGCCGTCTCCCGCGGCTGGGTCCCGGGCTGGCCGTATCCGCGCCAGGAGTTCAGGGCGATCCGCATATCGCCTCAGGGCGTAGGCCTGGAAGGTGAGACTCTCAGCGCCCGAGAACTGGAAGAGGCCGGTCGCCCGGCGATCGATCAAGCCCAGCAGGACGGAGGCGACCTCCTCGGGCGTAATGGGCGAGATGAAGTGGTTGTCGAAGGCCTCGATGGTCCCCCCGGCCTCCAGCTCCCGGTCCCATCTCGCCGGCAGGCCGGTCGATCCATCGAGGACCTTGGTGAGCCTGAGGATTCCCACGCTGGGCAAGGACTGGATGGCCGCCTCCAGGTCGCGCTTCTGCCGGCCGTACTCGGTCCGCGGCGAGGGAGGATCCTTCGTGGTGAAAAACTCCCGGCTCCCATCGAAGACCGCATTGGAGGACAGGGCCAGGACATGGCAGCCGGATGCGACCAGCCGGTCTGCAAGACGGGCCTGGCCCGTCACATTCACCTGTCGCGAGCCGTCCGGATCCGCCGCGCAGGCCGCCTCGCCCCCGACGCAGGCGCAGATGACGGCGACGTCGAAACCCGTCGAGAGGTCGAAGTCCTCCGGATCCCGGAGGTCCAGGTGAAGACGGTTCCCGCGGCCCGCCGACTCCCGCCTCCGGGTCGTTCCCCAGACTTCGAATCGGCCCGCCTCGCGCAGCCGCCTCTCGAGCGCCGAGCCAATCAGGCCGTCTGCACCCACCACCAGAAGGCGGGGCTTTCCCGGGGAGCTCATGAAAACACTCTCCTGTGACGGGACGCACCCGAGGTCAGAACAACTCAAAGTAAGGCTTGCCGCTCGCCAGGTGATAGGGCTTCGAGGCCGAGGAGTAGGCGCTGAAGGGCAGGACCCGGAAATCCACCGAGAACCGGATCTGGCTGTCGAGGTTATGCCCGGCGCCATGGATCAGAAGGCCGGGGAACAGGGCGCTGCACCCCTCCGGCGCCTCCATCGGCTGGCTGGCTTCGAGGTCGACCCCGCCCTGGATGACCTTCGGGCTGTAGAGAAAGCCGATCCTGTTCCCCGCGGAACCCTTTTCGGTCACCTCGTCGGCGACGGAGACCGTCCGGATCTCCGACTCCGGAATCGCCTGGGATCCCGGCACGAACCGTAGGGTGTTCCGCGCCGAGACTCCCCTGACAGGGGTCCAGATGTTCACAGACCGCTCCATGTTCGGCCCGTAGAAGGTCTCCCTGTGCCATCCGATCGCCTCGCGGCTCCCCCCGGTCTCAGGCCGCGCCGCGCGGAGGTAGAGGTTGGTCTGAATAAAGAACCGGTCCTCTCCGATCGCGTCTGTGATCTCGTCCTGGATTTCCTGGCAAAGCCGACGGACGAAATCACGCGCGTTCAGCTTGGTCTGGACCTCCAGGACATGGGCGCGATAGGCGCCGATCTCCATGCCCGTCAGACCGGACTCGTCTAAGGGAAAAGCCACATCCACCGCCCGCCTGAGTTCCCGGAGCGTCCCCGGCGTCCGGTGGCGGGCGAACCTAATGCCCGAGGCTGAAAGCATGTCCGGATCCGGCATTCCTGCGTCTCGAACCTCCGGGGTGTCCGGCCCTGTGGTGGGGCTTCGTCTCAACCAGGCGGCGGAGGCAAGACTCAGCGCCTGGACCGCTCCCCTCCGTGTTTAGGCGCCACCCCGGACGCTGTCCAGCCGGCTGGCTCAGGCGCCCCTGTCGAGGTCTGCGACGTCCTCATCTTCCAGTTCGTCGCCCGGCAGGACGTAGCTTCCCGACAGCCATCGCTGCAGGTCTACATTGGCGCAGCGCGACGAGCAGAAGGGCCGGAACTTCAGCTCGGCGGGCTTCTTGCAGATGGGACAGGCGGTCGTCACGGCGGGTCCTTCAGGGAACGGTGACTTCGAAGCGGTCCCGCGGCCAGTCGGGCTCCAGCACACGGTCAAAGCGGGCGCCCATCCGCTCGGCCAGCCGGTCAATGAGCGGCCAGGCCAGACGGGCCACAGCCGCACCCGCCTCAATCTTCACCACCCGGCCGGTCTCCCCTTCCGCTTCGCTCTCGGCCCGGCGCACGAGCTTCTGGGCCAGGGTGCGGTCGCTGGGCTCGCCGCCAGGCTCGAGCAGGATCTCGGAGACGGCCCGGGTCCGGCGCGGCACGGTCAGCTCCAGGGTCCCGAACCGGCTCACCGGTCCGAAGGCGACCCCGGGATTGTCCGCGGCGAAGGCGTTGCGGGCGGCGTTCAGCAGGGCTGTCCCGTCATGGCCCCGCCCCGCAAGGTCGATGACCACCAGGCCGCCCAGGCCCTTCAGGCGCAGCAGGCGCGCCGTCTCTGCAATGGCCGTAAGGTTGAGCTGTCGCACCAGGGACTTCGGGTCCGGACCCTTTCGCGGGCCCAGGTCGACGTCCACCGCCACCAGGGCGCGGGTCGTTTCGATCACCACCAGACCGCCGCCGGGCAGGACATGGGCTTCGGTCAGGGCCGTCTCCTCGGCCTCATCAGCCCTCCGGCGGGCCTCCGCGCCGGTCACCGTCTCGCGGCTTCGGGTCAGGTGGGCCAGCCGGTCGGCGACCGAGGGTCCGGGGGAGAGCAGCCGCACCGGCGCCTCCGCGGGTCCGACGCCGCGCACCGCCGCCAGCTTGCCGGGGCGCGGCGCGGCGCGCACCTCGACCTCTAGCATCTGGCCCTCCACGGGCCGTCGGTCAGGCGGATAGTCCATCAGGCCCTCGAGCCCCTCGCCCAGGTCGACGAAGGCTGAGGCGAAGGCCGGCTCGACCTTGCGCACACGGGCGGCGATCCGGGCGCCAGGCTCGTGACGCGGATCGTCCTCGTCGCGGGCCAGGATCAGGTGCTCGGGCCGCCCGTCCAGGGTGACGACGCCGCGGGTCTCTCCGGGGGCGATGTCCAGGTAGGCGCGGCGCTGGCTCACGGCCGCCGCCAGCCCAGGCCCTTCAGCAGGGTCTCGGTCTCATGCAGGGGCAGGCCCACAACGGCCGGCCAGGATCCGCTCAGCGACAGGATGAAGGCGCCGGCCCGGCCCTGGATCCCGTAGCCTCCGGCCTTGCCCACCCCCTCGCCGCTGGCGGCGTAGGCGCGGATGTCCGCCTCGGACAGGCGGCGCATCTTCAAGCGGGTCTCGACCAGCCGGTCGCCCCGCCGGCCCCCGGGCCCGCGCACACTGACCCCGGTGACGACCCGATGCGCGCGGCCGGACAGGAGATTCAGGCACTGGACCACCTCGTCGGCGTCCGCCGCCTTGGGCAGGATCCGGCGTCCCACCGACACTACGGTGTCGGCGGCCAGGACATAGTCGTCGGGATGGAAGGCGGCGACGGCCTCGGCCTTGGCGGCCGAAAGGCGAGCGGCGAGCCGCCGGGGAAGTTCGTCCCTCAGCGGCGTCTCGTCGATGTCGGCGGGGGCGATGAGGTCCGGCGAGAGGCCGATGGAGGCCAGGAGGTCCCGCCTCCGCGGGCTCTCCGACGCCAGGACCAGCCGGGGCGGCATGGCCGCTCTAGCGGACCCGGAAGGTGATGCGCCCCTTGGTGAGGTCGTAGGGAGTCATGGCCACGAGCACCTTGTCCCCGGCCGACACCCGGATGCGGTTCTTGCGCATCTTGCCGGCGGTGTGGGCGATGATCTCGTGATCGTTCTCGAGCTTCACGCGGAAGGTGGCGTTGGGCAGCACCTCGCTGACGGTGCCCGGAAACTCGAGGGGTTCTTCCTTGGCCATGCAGGCTCCAGACTTGGGGTCGACGAAAGCGGCGCGAAACCCGCGGAATCGCGGGGGTCCGGGCCGGAAGGCAGGGGTCTATACCTTAAGTCGCCCGCCAAGGTCGACTGCCGAGGCGCAGGACCGGCGCCTGCGCCCGCCCCTCAGCCCTTCCAGTGCAGGGCGGTGATCAGGGTGAACAGGCGCCGGGCCGTGTCCAGGTCGGTCTCCACCTTGCCCGCCAGCCGCCGCTGCAACAGCTCGCTGGCCTCGTTGTGCAGGCCCCTCCGGCCCATGTCGAGAGCCTCGATCTGCGAAGGCGTGGCCTGCCGGATGGCCTGGTAATAGCTCTCGCAGATCATGAAGTAGTCGCGGATCAGCCCCCGGAAGGGCGACAGCGAGAGGATGTGCCGGCGCTGGTAGTCCGGCCCGGTCACGTCAAGGACCAGCCGGTTCTCCATCAGGCCCATATGCAGGTCATAGGGCCCGCCCGTCGCGCCCTCGGGGGCGAAATAGTTCTGCTCCAGGAGGTCGAAGATGGCGATCTTCCGCTCCTGCTCCTGGTCGCGCGAGACCGCCGCGAGGGACTCCGGGTCCAGCTCGACGCTCTGCAGGCGCTGGAGGGTGCGGTCAGGCTCGGCCATGTCCGGTTCGCAAGCTGCCGTCCGATCCTAGAGCAATCCGCGCATGGCCGTCACCCGTCACGGCCCAGCCGCAGGGCGGCGGAGCGGGCGTGGGCGGGCAGGCCCTCGGCCTCGGCCAGGGCGACGGTCGGCGGGCCCAGCACGGCGAAGCCCGCCGCGCCGGCCTTCACCAGCGAGGTGCGCTTCAGGAAGTCATAGAGCGACAGGCCCGAGGAGAACCGCGCCGCCCGGCTGGTGGGCAGGACGTGGTTTGAGCCCGCCACATAATCTCCGAGGGCCTCCGGGGTGTGCCGGCCCAGGAAGATCGCCCCCGCGTGGCGGATCTTCGCCGACAGGGCGTCCGGATCGGCCACGGCCAGCTCCACGTGCTCGGGCGCCAGCCGGTCCACCAGGGCGGGGGCCGCGTCCATCGGCGCCAGGATCACCGCCCCATGGTCAGCCCAGGACCGTCCCGCCGTCTCGCCCGTGGCCAGGGTCTTCAGCTGGGCCTCCACCTCGGCGACCACCCGGTCCGCAAAGCCTGCGTCATCCGTGATCAGGATCGACTGGGAGGCCGGGTCATGCTCGGCCTGCGAAAGCAGGTCGGCGGCGATCCAGGCGGGGTCATTGTCCGCGTCGGCCACCACGACGATCTCAGAGGGGCCGGCCAGGGCGTCGATGCCCACCTGGCCATAGACCCGCCGCTTGGCAGCGGTGACCCAGGCGTTGCCGGGCCCGACGATCTTGTCCACCGGCCGGATCGGGCCGGCGCCATAGGCCAGGGCGGCCACGGCCTGGGCGCCGCCCACCCGCCAGATCTCGCTCACCCCCGCCGCCTCGGCCGCCGCCAGCACTGCGGGCTGGAGCCGTCCGGGCGGAGTGACCATGGCGACGCGGCCCACACCGGCGGCGCGGGCCGGCACGGCGTTCATCAGCACGGTCGAGGGATAGGCCGCCCGGCCGCCCGGCACATAGATCCCCACCGAGTCCAGCGGCGTCCAGCGCCAGCCCAGCTCCACCCCGGCCTCGTCGGTGAACCGGGCGTCGGCAGGCCTCTGGCGGGCGTGATAGGCCTCGATGCGCCGGGCCGCAAAGGCGATGGCCTCGCGCACCTCGGGGGCGCAGGCCGCCGCGCCCTCGGCGATCTCCTCGGCGCTGACCCGAAGGCCCTCGGCATCCAGCTCCACCCCGTCGAAACGTCGGGTGTAGTCCAGCACCGCCTCCAGGCCCCGGGCCCGCACCGCCTCCAGCACCTCGCGCACGGCGGCGTCCACCGTCTCGGGCGTGTCCCGCCGGGCGTCGGCGAAGGCGCCGAAGCGGGCGTCGAAATCAGGGTCCTGGAAGTTGAAGCGGCGCATGGGGCCTATCTAGACCCGGCGACGGCGCGAGGCCATGGGGCCGGCGCCACACTCGCGGCAAAACCGCCCTGGGGCGTCAGTCCTCGTGCCGGGGTTCCGACTTCGCCGCCCAGGGCTCTGAGATGTCGGCCAGCACCAGGTCGATGCACTCCACCTCGACGGCCAGGTCGGCGTCGCCGGCGAACCGGAAGACCAGCCGTCCGCCCGGCGCCTCGCCCGGCTCGAAGGCCAAGGTCAGGAGCTGGACCACCGCCTCGGAGGCGTTCCGGCGCAGGCGACGGGCCTGCACCCCGAGGACCGAGCCCATCTGCACCGCGCTGCGCACCCGCTCTGGCTCCTGGGCGCCCCACCGGTAGCGGTTGACGGTCAGGGTCAGCCGCCGGGCCTTGGTCTCCCAGGCGATGTCGCCGATCTTCAGCACGGCGTCCTGCAGGGCGGCGGCCACCACCTCCAGGTCCTCGGCGTCCTCCGCCAGGAGCTTGAGCGGTGCGGTCTTGGCGGGCGGCTTGGCCACGTCGTGCGACTCCGGACTTCACGCCCGCTTCTAGCCGGGCGGGCGCGAGTCGCAAGGGGGATCGGCGCCGTCCGCAGGCGCCGGAGCCGGAGCTGGAGCCGGCGGGGCCTTGCGGCGGCGCAGATTGTCCCTCAGGGCCTGGGCCCGCCGGGCCTCGCGCCGTTCAGCCTCAGAGGGCCCGGGGGAAGGGGGCGTCTTCACCCCCTCCCGATGCCGCCCTCCATCCCGCCGGTCAAGCCGCCCCTCCCCCGCCGTCACGTTTTTCCCCTTCCCGTCCGGCGCGGCTTTGGCTATAGCCCCCGCCTCGTCTTTCGCCGCCGTAGCTCAGTGGTAGAGCGCATCCTTGGTAAGGCTGAGGTCGGCAGTTCAATCCTGCCCGGCTGCACAATTTCTCCCCGTCTTGGGGGCCCCTGGACTATGAATTGCTCCCCCAAGGGGGAGCTGTCAGCGAAGCTGACTGAGGGGGTCAACGGCGCTTCAGCAGCCCCCCTCCGGCCCGCTGCGCGGTCCACCTCCCCCTGGGGGGAGGAATTACGGAGCCATTGCTCCCC
>JADBZH010000038.1 GCA_020402585.1 Phenylobacterium sp.
GGTCAGGCGGGTGCGCGGACGCCCAGCAGCAGCATGGGATCGAGGCGCCGGTCGCGCCATTTCATCCGCCAGCAGAGGTGGGGCCCGGTGGCGCGACCCTCCTGGCCCACGGCGCCAATGACCTGGCCGCGGGCCACTGACTGTCCCGGGCGGACGCCCACCTTCAACTGGTGCAGGTAGGCGGTGACGAGACCCTGGCCGTGATCGATCATGGTCAGCCCGCCCTCGAAGTGCAGCCCGGTCTCGGCAAAGCAGACCCGGCCGGGCGCCGGGGCCAGGATGGGTGTTCCCTCCGGCGCTGCGAGGTCGGCGCCAAAGTGCGGCGTCATGGGCTCCCCATTGAGGATCCTTTGCCCGCCGAACCTGCCGGAAAGGCGGAACTTGCGGAGAGGAGACGTGAAACCGCCTGCGAAATCCTCCGTCTCGACCTCGCTCGCCCAGCCCCTGGCCTTGCGTTCCGCCTCGGCGGCGATGCGGGCCAGCAGGGCCTCCCCCTGGGGCCGCACCTGCTGGGGCGGCAGGCCGTCTATGCGTTGGATGTCAAAGTCCCCGGGGGCCACAGCCACCCGCCTTTCATCGATCCGCTGCCCGTCGCGGGACACGCTGAGCACGATGTCTGCGGGACAATCCCTGTCCAGGCCGACGACGAAGAGCCCGCCGGAGGAGGCCTGGGTCAAGGCGACTCCGTCCAGGGACACCCCGGCGCCAGGAAGGGTGCGGCCGATCAGGGTCCCGCCCTGTCGCGCCTGCCCTGCAAGGCGGAGGACGAGGTCGGGGCTTGCAGCGCACACCCGGCCGGGCGCGGCGGCGAGGCCCGCTGGGACGGTCAGGGCGCCCAGGAGGGTGCGGCGGTCAATGCCCCGGGTCAGGGGTTGAGCCCACGCCACCGGGCGAGGGCCTCCGACGGCCCGGCATAGGCCTCCTGCTGGACGGCGCTCCAGTAGCGGAGCGCTTCAAGCGGGATCCGCATACCGGAGACGGCGCAGACGACGAAGCGGCCGGGACGAACGACGGTGAAGTCGCCGTCGCCATAGTGGATGACAGCCAGGTCCGGCCCATTGGTCTTGTCGGAGGCGTCCATTTCGACAGTCTAGTCGCCGTCGGTCCCCACGAAAAGGCGCCCGATCAGAAGAGGTCGCCCTGCCGAGGGGGCCCTGGCGGCGGCTCGATGACCGCCCCGCGCTCCACATCTGCAAAGACCAGCCGCACCGCCTCGCCGGGCGCGAGCGCCGCTCCCTGGTGGACAAGGATCCCGTCCGCCTTGTGAACCCGGGCGAAGCCACGCGCCAGAGGGGCGCCGGGATCCGCGGACTTGAGGCGGGCGGCGAGGGCGGCCAGGCGCTCAGCGGACTGCGACAGGCTCCGGTCCAACGCGGGCCGGAGGCGGGGGAAGAGCGACCCGAGACGCTCTGCGCGCGCCTCGCGAGGACGGGACAGGAGGCCCGGCTGGAAGCGCCCGGCGACACGGGCCAGGCGGGTCTCATGCACACCCGTGTTCCGGGTCAGGCCTGCAGCGAGGCGGTTCCGGGCCAGGCCCAGTCTCTGCTCGGCCAGCTCGACGAGGTCGGGAATCCGGGCGAGGCTGCGCCCGAGGGTCTCCACCCGGCCCCGGCGGTCCGAGACCAGCCGGCCGCCGGACCGGTGCAGGCGTCCCGACAGGTCCGAGAGTCCGGCCCGGAGCTCGGCCAGGACCGGCGTCGCCATTTCGGCCGCCGCTGTCGGAGTCGGGGCCCTGCGGTCCGAGACGAAGTCAATGAGGGTGGTGTCGGTCTCGTGGCCGACCGCAGAGATCAGGGGAATGCCGCTGGCTGCGACGGCCCGCGCCAGGGCTTCATCGTTGAAAGGCCAGAGGTCCTCGACGGAGCCGCCGCCGCGGGCGACGATCACGACATCGGGCCGCGAGACGGAACCGTCGTGCGGCAGGGCGTTGAAGCCCCGGATGGCCGCCGCGACCTGGGCGGCGGCGGCCTCGCCCTGGACAACCACCGGCCAGACCAGGACCTTGCAGGGCCAGCGGTCGCGGATGCGGTGCAGGATGTCCCGGATGACCGCCCCGGTCGGGGAGGTGATCACGCCCACCACGGACGGCATGGCCGGCAGGGGCTTTCTGCGCGCCGGATCGAAGAGACCCTCATCGGCCAGCCGGGCCTTCAGGCGTTCCAGCTGAGCCAGGAGGGCGCCCACCCCGGCGGCCGTCATGCTCTCGATGACGATCTGATAGCGCGAGCCCTGGGGATAGGTCGTGATCCGACCGGTCACCACGACCTCCAGGCCCTGTTCGGGGCGCACGGAGAGGTTGCGCACCGAGCCCTTCCAGACGACGCCGTCGATCACCGCCCGCTCGTCCTTCAGCGAGAGGTAGACATGTCCGTTGGAGTGGAAGGTGACCTTGGACAGCTCGCCGCGGAGCCGCACGAAACCGTATTGGTCCTCAAGGGTGCGCTTGAGGGCGAAGGCCAGTTCCGAGACGGAGTAGGCCCGGGCGTTGTCCGGCTCTCCTGGGGCGGGGTCGGGACGCAGGTCGGTCATGACTGGAAAGGGACGCGCCCGGCGACCTCAAGGCAAGTCCAAAGACCGGCCCGTGATCGTGGCGCGCCCCCCATCCCCAACGGATGCCGGATCTAGATGTAGCGGCGAAGGCTGCGCGCCAGCTCGTTGGCGCTGGAACGCTTCTTCGCCTGAGCCGGCTGGTAGGCGACCCGTGCGTGCTCCACGCAGTAGGGCCCCACGCTGGCCCGGCGGCCACAGAAGGTGAAGTCATCGCTCGACGGATCGCCGATCGGCCACTTGCACATGTGCGCCCCGAGGGTCAGCACCGTGGCGGCGCCGGGCGTCTCGTCCACGTAGCGGACGGGCGGCGGGGGCGCAGGGGCGGCTGTCGCCAGTGGCGGCGGAGCGATCCGGCGGGGCGCCGCGGGGGCGGCCGCCTGGCGCGCCGGCCTTGGCGCCTTGAACACTGGACGCGCAGGCTTAGAGGGCGTGGCCCGGCCAGAGAGTCCGAGCCTGTGCACCTTGCCGATGACCGCATTGCGGGTCACGCCGCCGAGTTGCTTGGCGATCTGGCTGGCGGACAGTCCGTCCTGCCAGAGTTTCTTGAGCAGTTCGACCCGCTCATCGGTCCAACCCATGGTTCGCTCCACCATCCTGCCCGGCTTGAACGCACAGCGCCGCCGGGATCAATATCTTGTGCCAGAGCTTACGCCCAACCTCACCCTGCCACAACATATCGTAACGGAAGCGGGCCAGACCACAATCGGCGCCATGGCGTCCATCCACAGAAACCAGATGTAGGCCGCCCACGGCTCAGATGGGGCAGGCGGCGACCTCGAGCTGCAGGAGGGCCAGGACCCGGCCGAAGCCGATGTACTGTCCGGCCATCATCGAAAGCTCCAGGAACTCCTGGTCGGTGAAGAGGCGACGCATGTTGGCCACGTCCTCGTCGGAGATGTTGTGGTGGTCCACGGCCATCTTCTCGGCGAAGTGGATGGCGGCGCGCTCGCGGGGGCTGAAACCGGACTCGTCCACCCGGTCCACCCCCGAGGCGGCCTCTTCCTCGCTGACCACCTCGGGCGCCATCCGCACGGTCTTGCACAGGACACAGCCGTTCAGGGTGGCGATGCGCAGGCGGATCAGCTCCTTCAGCCGGGGCGGCAGGACGCCCGCCCCGCCGGTGTGCCAGGGGTGGTAGAAGCCCTGGTAGGCCTGGACCAGGTCCTCCGCCGGGGCGAAGGCGCGGGCGAAGTGGCGGCCCAGCCAGTTCTCCTCGGGCGTCGCGTCATGGATGGCCTTCATGTAGGGCGGCAGGGCCTCGGGTTCGGTGAGGGGCAGTCGGGACATGGGTCAGGGCCTCCTTGGGGTTTCCCGCAAGGCTAAACGGCCCCGCAACCGGGGCAAGGGCCCACGAGACCGCTTGCCTCGCGCGGCGGCCGGGCGCACATCAAGGCCATGACCGATGAAAGCCTTTCTCCTGCGCCGCCAGCGCCGCCTGAGCCGAGGGCCTATCCCGGCGTGAACTGGGCGGGCTTCCGAACCCTGTACAGGCGGGAGGTCATGCGGTTCTGGAAGGTGGGCATGCAGACCCTGGCCGCGCCGGTGGTCACTTCGCTGCTCTACATGATGGTCTTCGTGGTCGCCGCCCACGGCGCCAGGCCGCCCGTCCATGGCTATGACTACGGCGCCTTCGTCGCGCCGGGCCTGATCATGATGGCGATCCTGAACAACGCCTTCGCCAACTCGTCTTCCTCCCTGTTGCAGGCGAAGATGAACGGCCTGATCGGCGACTTCCTCACCCCACCCCTCAGTCCGTTGGAGCATGTGGCCGCCTTCGGCCTGGGCGCTGCGACCCGCGGGGTGATGGTGGGCGCCGTCGCGGCGGCGGTCATCGCGCCCTTCTCCCACCTGCCGATCATCCACCCCTGGGCCATTCTCTATTTCGGAGTGGGCGCGGCCCTTATCCTGGGCCTGCTGGGCATTATGGGCGGGCTCTGGAGCGAGAAGTTCGACAACATGGCCGTGGTGACCAACTTCATCATCATGCCCATGACCTTCCTGTCGGGCACCTTCTACCTGGTCGAGCGCCTGCCGGAGCCCTTCCGGACCCTCAGCCACTACAACCCCTTCTTCTACCTGATCGACGGCTTCCGATACGGCTTCCTGGGTTATGCCGAGGGCTCGGTCCTGGCCGGCGCGGTGATGACGGCGGGCCTGGTGGTGGCCCTCACGAGCGTCTGTCTCTGGATGTTCGACACCGGCTACAAGATCAAGAGCTGAGCCCGCAAACATTGACATTTCCGCCCGTCCGGCGGAGAACTCGGCCCCTTCCGGTCCCCGTCGCCCTGCGGCGGGGACGTTACGTTTTGGAGGGTTCCTGCTCGTGACCCAGAAGACGCAGCCCGAGGGCCTCAACGTTCCCGCCGACCACCTGATGGGCGTGTACAGCCGCACGCCCCTGGCGTTCGAGCGAGGCGAGGGCGTGCGTCTGTTCACTGCGGACGGCGAAGCCTACCTGGACGCCCTGGCCGGCATCGCCGTGAACGCCCTGGGCCACTCGCACCCCAAGCTCATCGCCGCCCTCAAGGCCCAGGCCGACAAGCTCTGGCATGTCTCCAACATCTTCACGATCCCCGAGCAGGTGAAGCTGGCCTCGGCCCTGACCGACGCCACCTTCGCCGACGTGGTCTTCTTCACGAACTCCGGGACCGAGGCCATCGAGTGCGCCATCAAGGCGGCCCGCAAGTTCCATTGGGCCCGGGGTCAGGAAGAGCGGATCGACATCATCGGCTTTGACGGCTCCTTCCATGGCCGGACCCTGGCGGCGGTGAACGCCTCGGGCAACGCCAGCTACCTGGAAGGCTTCGGGCCTCGCATGCCGGGCTTCATCCAGCTGAAGTTCGGTGACCACGAGGCCCTGAAGGCCGCGATCGCCTCGCCGACCACCGCGGCGGTCATCCTCGAGCCCGTCCAGGGCGAGGGCGGGGCGAGGGCGGTTCCCGACTCCTGCCTGCGCGAGCTGCGCGCCCTGTGTGACCAGTTCGGCGTGCTGCTGATCCTCGACGAGGTCCAGTGCGGCTTCTCGCGAACCGGAAAGCTCTTCGCCCACGAGTGGGCCGGGATCGAGCCCGACATCATGGCCGTGGCCAAGGCCCTGGGCGGCGGCTTCCCGGTCGGGGCCTGCCTGGCCACCGCCCGTGGCGCCTCGGGCATGACCCCGGGCTCCCATGGCTCCACCTACGGCGGCAACCCGCTGGCCATGGCCGTCGGCCTCGCAGCAGTGGAGGAGCTGAGCTCGCCCGCCCTGCTGGACCACGTGGCGGAGGTCTCCGGCTATTTCACCCAGCAGCTCGAGGGCCTGAAGGCGCGCAATCCCGACGTGGTCGAGGAGATCCGCGGCCGGGGCCTGCTGATCGGCCTGAAGCTGAAGACGCCGAACCGCGAGTTCATGCAGCACGCCCGGGACGAGAAGCTGCTGATCGCCGGCGGCGGCGACAACTGCGTGCGCCTCCTGCCGCCCCTGGTCATCTCGGTCGACGAGGTGCGCGAGGTGGTGGAGAAGCTCGACCGGGCCTGCGCCCGCGCCCGCGGGGCCTGAGGCGGCCATGTCTTCCCCTGAAGACGGCGTGAACCCGCCCGTGCGTCATTTCCTGGACCTCTGGTCCCTGGAGGCGACGACCCTGCGCCGGATCCTCGACGACGCCGCGGCCCGCAAGGCCGCGCGCGCCGGCTGGACCCAGGGCCGGGTCGACGCCGACGCGCCGGGCCGTGAGCGCACCCTGGCCATGATCTTCGAGAAGAACTCCACCCGGACGCGCTTCTCCTTCGATGCGGCCATGCGTCAGCTGGGCGGCGACGTGATCATCTCCACGGCGTCGGACATGCAGCTGGGCCGGGGCGAAACCATCGCCGACACGGCGCGGGTGCTGTCGCGCATGGTGGACGCCGTCATGCTGCGGTCCAACCGTCACGCCGACCTTGAGGATCTGGCGGCCAACTGCGCCGTGCCGGTGATCAACGGCCTGTCGGACACGGGCCATCCCTGCCAGATCCTGGCCGACCTGATGACCTTCGAGGCCCATCGCGGCCCTGTGAGGGGCCAGACCCTGGCCTGGGTGGGCGACGGCAACAATGTCTGCGCCAGCTTCATCCACGCCGCCCCCCTGCTGGGCTATCGCCTGAACATCGCCTGCCCGGAGGCCTATTCGCCGGACCCGGCGGACCTGGCGCGCGCCGCCTCCCTGCAGGGCCATGTGTCGGTCACCCGCGACCCGCGCGAGGCCGTCGCCGGCGCCGACTGCGTCATCACCGACACCTGGGTCTCCATGGGCGACACCGACAAGGCCGAGCGCATGGCCGCCCTGGCGCCCTTCCAGGTCGACGAGGCCCTGATGGGCCTTTCGCACCGGGACTCCGTCTTCCTGCACTGCCTGCCGGCCCACCGGGAGGAGGAGGTCACCTCAGCGGTGATCGACGGCCCGCGGTCGCGGATCTGGGAGGAGGCCGAGAACCGGATCCACGCCCAGAAGTCGATCCTGGCCTGGTGCTTCGGGGTGATATGAGCCGCCAGGTCTCCCTGGAGGCGGTCGACGACGACCGGGTCTTCCCCTTCCAGATCGAGGGCGAGGCCGTGCGCGGGCGGCTGGTGCGCCTGGGCCCGGCGGTGGACGAGATCCTGTCGGCCCACGCCTATCCCGACCCGGTGGCCAACCTCTTGGGCGAGACCTGCGCCCTGGCGGCCCTTGTGGGCTCCAACCTCAAGTTCGAGGGCCGGCTGATCGTCCAGGCCCAGGGGAACGGCCCGGTCCGCTACGTCGTCTGCGACTACGACACCGCCGGGTCGCTGAGGGGCTATTGCCGCTTCGACCCCGACGAGATCGCCGCCCTGGCCGCCGGCTTCCAGCGCCCGGGCGCGCGCACCCTGCTGGGCGACGGCCTCTTCATGATGACCGTGGACCAGGGCCCGGACATGGACCGCTACCAGGGCGTGACGGCCATCGAGGGTGAGACCCTGGCCCTCTGCGCCGAGCAGTACTTCGCCCAGTCCGAGCAGACGCCCACCCGTATCCGGCTGGCTGTGGGCCAGGCGGATTCCGGCGACGGCGCCCGCTGGCGGGCCGGCGGGGTGCTGATCCAGAATATCGCCGGGGATGATGCGCGCGGCTCCACAGAGGAGCCCTGGCGACGGACCGAGGCCCTGTTCGAGACCCTGGGCGAGGATGAGCTGATCGACCCCCTCCTGCCGGCCGGCGAGCTCCTGTTCCGGCTGTTCCATGAGGACGGCGTGCGGGTCTTCGAGCCCCAGCCCCTGAAGGCCGCCTGCCGTTGCTCGCAGGAGCGGATCCTCGGCCTCCTGGCCTCATTCAGCGCCGAGGAGCGGGCGGACATGGTCGAGGCCGACGGCCGGATCCGGGTGTCCTGCGAATTCTGCTCGCGCGTCTACGAGGCCCTGCCGTCGGAGCTGGACGGCCAGGCGGGCTGACGCCGGGGCGCCGGTTCCCAGCCGCCGGTTTCGGCGCCATGCTGCCTTCCAAAGACACGGGAGGACGCCATGACCCTGCACACCAAGCTCTGTGACCTTCTGGGGGTGAAGCACCCCGTCATGCTGGCCGGCATGGGCGGGGTCTCCTACGCCGAGCTCGCCGCGGCGGTGACCAATGCGGGCGGCTATGGCGTTCTGGGCATGGCCGGGCAGGGGCCGGACTTCATCCGGGAACAGATGCGCCGGGTGCGGAAGCTGACCGACGGCCCCTTCGGAGTCGACCTGCTGGCCGCCTCGCCGGAAAGCCTGACCGCCGCAGTGGACGTGATCATCGAGGAGGGCGCCTCCTCCTTCGTCGCCGGCCTGGGCGTGCCCATGCCGATCATGGAGAAGCTCAAGACGGCGGGCCTCAAGGTCATGGTCGTCTGCGGCGCTGTGAAGCACGCCGTCAAGGCCGAGCAGGCGGGCTGCGACGCGGTGATCTGCCAGGGCGGCGAGGGCGGCGGTCACACCGGCCTGGTCGGCGGCCTGCCGCTGATCGCCCAGGCGGTGGAGGCGGTGAAGATCCCCGTCGTCGGGGCCGGCGGTATCTATGACGGCCGGGGCCTGGCCGCCGTCCTGGGCCTGGGCGCCGTAGGGGTCTGGGTCGGCACCCGCTTCATCGCCTCGCCGGAGGCCCATGCGGGCGACCTCTACCGGCAGGCCATTGTGGAGGCGTCGGACGAGGACTCCATCCGCACGCGCTGCTACTCGGGCAAGCCCATGCGGGTGCTTAAGAACCCCTATGTCGACGACTGGGAGAGCCGGCCGGCGGATATTCAGCCCTTCCCCATGCAGGCCATGCTCTCCAGCCAGGCCGGGGTGATGGGCGGCATCGGCGGCCAGATCGAAGGCCTGGATCCTGACCGGTCCTGCTTCGCCATGGGCCAGTCGGCCGGCGGCGTGCATGAGGTCCTGCCCGCGGCGGAGATCGTTGCGCGGATGGTCTCCGGCGCCGAGGCAGCGATCGACCGGATGACGGCCCTGCGGGCTGCGGGGGTGAAGGCGTGAGCGGTCGGCTGGAAGGACGGGTCGCCCTGGTCACCGGCGGGGGCTCCGGCATCGGGGCTTCGACCTGCCGCGCCCTGGCGAAGGAAGGCGCCATCGTGGCGGTGACGGACCTGTCGCCCGAGGCGGCCCTGTCCGTCGCCGACTCCATCCAGGCGGCGGGCGGCAAGGCCAGGGCCTTCACCCACGACGTCACCTCGCCGGAGGACTGGGAGCGCGTGGTCGGGGAGGTGGACGCCGCCTTCGGGCGGCTCGACATCCTGGTCAACAACGCCGGCATGACCACCCTGGGCAACGAGCTGATGAGCCACAGCCTCGAGAACTGGCGCAGGACTCTGGCCGTCAACCTGGACGGGGTCTTCTATGGTCACCGCTACGCTGGGCCCCTGATCCTGAAAGGCGGGCGCGGCGGCTCGGTGATCAACATCTCGTCCATCATGGGCAAGATCGCCACCCCCGGCGCCGCGGCCTACTGCGCCTCGAAGGGGGCGGTCCTGATGCTGACCAAGGCCGCCGCCCTGGAATGGGCGCCCCTGGGCATCCGGGTGAACTCGGTCCACCCCGGCTATGTGGAGACGCCCCTCGTCCACAACATCCTGCGCGAGGTGGAGAACGGCAACGAGGTGCGCGAGACCCTGGTCCAGCAGCACGCCCTGGGCCGGCTGGCCGAACCCGTCGAGATCGCCAACGCCATCGTCTTCCTGGCCTCCGACGAGTCCAGCTTCATGACGGGATCAGAGATGGTCGTGGATGGGGGCTACACGGCGCGCTAGGCGGCGTCGCCTCGCCCCGATTCCGGGGCGGAATGGAAAGCAGAGGCGCCGTTGACCCCCTCAGCCGGCTTCGCCGGCAGCTCCCCCTTGGGGGAGCAATGGCTCAGTCATTCCTCCCCTTTGGGGGAGGTGGACCGGGGCGCACGCCCCGGGACGGAGGGGGAACTCGGGCGGGTCCGATGACCCCCTCACCGCGCTTCGCGCGGAGCTCCCGCTTGGGGGAGCAATTGGGGGCCTCAGGCCGCCGCCTTTCGGAAGGGCTGGCGCTTCCACTGGACGAGGGAGCGCCAGACCCATTCGAGGGGGCCGTAGCGGAAGCGGGCCAGCCAGGGGCGGCTCCACAGGAGGATCAGGGCCCAGACGCCGGCGACCACCCAAAGCAGCTCGGCGCGGGACAGATGAGCATAGAGGCCCAGTCCATAGCCGCAGAAGACCAGGCTCGTGATCACCGAGGTCATCAGATAGTTGGTGAAGGCCATGCGGCCCGCCGCCTCCAACCGCGAGACGAGACTGCGGAAGAGGCCGGCTCGGACGATCAGCAGCAGGGCCGAGGCGTGGGCCAGGGCGATGAAGGGCCGGGTGATCGACTGCCAGACCATCAGCTCGTGGGTCCGGAGAGGCTCGAAGCCCGCAGCATGGATCATCCAGGTCTGCAGGGCCGCGAACGGCGCGGCGATGGCGTAGCCCAGCGCCATCATGACGAGGTAGGCGCGGGTCGACCATCCAAGGGAGAAGAAGCCCAGGCGAAAGAGGCCCATGCCAATGAGCATCTGGCCGACGGCCTCGGGGCCTGCATCGATGGGGATCGAAATCTGGAGCAGCGCGGCGACCCTCGCGCGCGCCTCCAGGGCCTCGAGGAATCCGCCCCGGAACATGGCGGTTTCCTGCTCTGAGAACCCCGGCGGCGGCAGGAAGCCCTGGGAGGCCTGAGCCCAGGCGTTGCGGGCGGCCTCATCGGCGTCCGGCGCCATCGCCGCCGCCATGAGGGTGTTCATCTGGCCAGCATCGCTCCAGTGCCACACGAACAGCGCGGCGAGGAGGGCGCCGCCAAGGCCGATCAGGAGACGTGGGTCCAGCCGGCGGAGGGGAAAGACCAGGGCCCCGGCAAGGGCGTAGGTGACGAGGATGTCGCCCAGGAAGAAGAAGTAGGCGTGGATCATGCCGATGACGAACATCCAGAACAGTCGGCGGTAGTGGGTCTGGACTGGCCCGAGGCCGGTTCCGGACTCCGCCCGGCCGGCGATCAGCATGGCTGAGGCCCCGAACAGCATGGTGAAGAGGGCGCGCATCTTGCCGTCGGTGAAGACGTTGTTGATCGCCCAGGCCCAGAAGTCCGCGCCCGTGGTCCCGCCCCCGTAGATGGGGTTGATGTAGACGTAGGTCGGCAGGCCCATGGCCACGATGTTCATCAGCAGGATGCCGAGGACGGCCATGCCCCGCACCACATCGATCGACAGGATTCGGTCGCCTGCGCCCCGGGCCGCGGTGTTCTGTGACGCCATGCCGCGCCTCCCATTCAGGGCGGGTCCGAGGATCCGACCGCATTTGAACGGCGCTCAGATAGCAGGAATCTGAGCGATGTAAAGATGTGGGCTGCGGGCCTCCGGCGGTGATCCGACCGGAAGCCCCGGTTCAGCCCTGCGGTCTGGAGAGGAAGCCGATGGGGTCCTGGATGAACTCGCCGAACCCGGTCAGGCAGCCCTGCCAGACCCCGACATGTTCTCGCAGTTCGTCCCGGGTCATCCGACCGTTCAGGACGATGGCGTACATGACGCTGGGCTCGCCGGAAGGAGTCATGATGCCCCGGCAGGTCAGCTGGCTGCGGTTGTAGTCGTTGATCTGGATCATGTTCACGCCCTTGCGGGAGAAGGCGCTGTAGAGGGCCACGGCGCGGCAGGTCGCGAAGCTCTCGTCGCATCCCACCATCTGGGCGCCGAAGCCGCCTCCCGGGGTGGTCACGTTCATGTACACCTGGCCGTCCGCCTGGCGGGCGACCTCGGCCTTGGCCTCCATGGACGCCAGCAGGGAGATGACGTCCGCCGGACGCCGGGCGTCGAAGGCGGCCGGTTTGGACGCCGCAGGCTTCTGGGCGGCGGCGTCAGCCGGGACCGGCGCGGCGACCAGCGCAGCGAGCAGAAGTCCCGTCGCCGCCAGGGCCGCAGCAGGTTGACGCCGCGCGGCCCCGCGGGCGCGGGGGAACACGCTGTGGTGATCAGGGCTCCGAAGCTGTTCCAATGCCGTCATCCAATGCCTAGATTCTCACGACCCCTAAGGAGGATGCCATGTTTCCCCTGCTGACGGTCGGACTTCTTGTCCTGCTCGCCATCGTGGTCGTGCTGTCGACGATCAAGATCGTCCCCCAGGGACGTGAGTTCACGGTCGAGCATTTTGGCCGGTATGTCCGGACCCTCAAGCCGGGCATCAACATCCTGACCCCCTTCGTCGAGACCATCGGCGCCCGGATCAACATGATGGAGCAGGTCCTGGACGTGCCCCGCCAGGAGGTCATCACCAAGGACAACGTCACCGTCCAGGTGGACGCCATCGTCTTCATCCAGGTCATGGACGCCGCCTCGGCCGCCTACCGGGTGACCAACCTCGACTACGCCATCACCCAGCTCTCCATGACCAACCTCCGCACAGTGGTCGGGAACATGGAGCTGGACGAGGTGCTGAGCCAGCGCGACCAGATCAACACCCGGCTTCTCGCGGTCATCGACGAGGCCACCAGCCCCTGGGGCGTGAAGGTGGCGCGGATCGAGATCAAGGACCTGCTGCCGCCGCCGGACATCTCCAACGCCATGGCCCGCCAGATGAAGGCCGAGCGGGAGCGCCGGGCGGTGATCACCGAGGCGGACGGCGAGAAGCAGGCGGCGATCGCCCGGGCCGAGGGCGCCAAGCAGGCGGCCATCCTGGAGGCCGAGGGCCGCCGTGAGGCCGCCTTCCGGGACGCCGAAGCCCGGGAGCGTTCCGCCGAAGCCGAGGCCGAAGCCACCCGCATGGTGTCCGAGGCCATCGCCAAGGGCGACGTCAACGCCATCAACTACTTCGTCGCCCAGCGCTATGTGGACGCCTTCGCCAAGCTGGCCGAGAGCCCACAGCAGAGGACAGTGATCGTGCCCGCCGAAATGTCCTCGATGATCGGCTCGATCGCCGGCGTGTCCGAACTTCTCAACAGCGCCCGCGGCGGCGCGAAGGAGGGCTGAAATGGCGGGCGTGATCGAACTCCTCGCGGCCCAGCCCTTCTGGTTCTGGGGTGGACTGGCCGTGGCCCTCCTCGCCATCGAGGCGGCGACCGGCACAGGCTGGCTCCTCTGGCCCTCCGCTTCGGCGGGCGCCGTGGCCCTGCTCGCCCTCGTGCTGGATCCCGGCTGGACAGGCCAGGCGGTCTTCTTCGCCGTCCTGACCCTGGTCACCACCTTCGGCGCCCGCCGTTACTTTCCACGGGGTGGGGCGGCGGCGTACGGGGACATCAATGACACCTCCACGCGCCTGGTCGGCCAGGCCGCCCGTACCGTGGACGCCTTCCACAAGGGCGAGGGGCGGATCGCCCTCGACGGCAAGGAATGGGCCGCGCACCTGGAGGGCGGCGGCTCCCTGGCCGCCGGCGCCGAGGTGGAGGTCATCGGCGTCCGGGGTTCGATCCTCGAGGTCCGTCGGCGGGGCTGAGCGCCTCCAGACCGAGGCGGAGGTCGCGCAGGAAGGCGAGGCCGTCCTGCAGATAGTTGTCATTCAAATCAGTTTTCAGGCGGTCAGTTCCCGGGCGTAGGGCCGCGGCCGCGCCGCGAGCCCTGTCTGCGCCTTCCGGGGTCATGAAGACCTGCTTGCGCCGCCCGTCGCGGTCGTCCCCGGTGATCCGGATCCATCCAAGGGCCTCCAGGCGCTGGAGCAGGTGCGTCACCGCGCCCCGGGTCATTCGCAGCCTGTCGGCGATCTCCGCCGGAGAGGCGCCGTCGCCAAAGCGCAGGAAATCCCGAAGGACTTCAAACTGTGTGTAGGACATGGGCGCCGGCAGCCGGGCCTCCACCGCCCGCCGGAGGGCGTCCTCGGCTGCGCTGAGTTCGTACAGGACCTCGAGGTGGGGCGGGTCCGCCGACCGGGTCCGTATCGTTGCCGAGGGCATTTCGTCTCCAATAGTTGCAAAAGCAACTATCGGGCGTGTCGTCCTTTCCCGTCAAGCGTCGAAGGGGCCCTCGGTGAGGCCGCGCCGGGCCAGGGCGTCGGCCCGCTCGTTCAGTTCATGGCCATTGTGGCCCTTGACCCAGCGCCATTGCACCTCGTGCCTCTGGCGGGCCTCGTCCAGGCGACGCCAAAGATCCTCGTTCTTTACCGGCTTGCGGTCGGCGGTCTTCCAGCCCCTGGCCTTCCAGTTCCGCACCCACTCGGTGATGCCGGTCCGCAGGTACTGGCTGTCGGTGTGCAGCTCGACCCGGCAGGGGCGCTTCAGGGCCTCCAGGGCGCGGATGGCCGCCATCAGCTCCATTCGGTTGTTGGTGGTCGCCGGATCGCCGCCAAAGAGTTCCCGCTCATGGTCGCCCCAGAGGAGGACGGCCCCCCAGCCGCCGGGCCCCGGATTCCCCGAGCAGGCGCCGTCCGTGTAGATCACGACGTCCGGCGTCATTTGCCCGGGCCGAAGAGGAGGAGGTCGGCGGATTCCCGGTGGACCGCGAGCTTGCGCTCGTACTCCAGGGGCGACTTCGGCCTGACAAGGGCGCCCTCAGGGACGGGTCCCCAGTCCGCCAGCCGGGTCAGGAAAAACCGCATGGCGGCCCCCCGGGCCAGGACGGGCAGGGCCGCGCGCTCGGCGGCGCTGAGAGGGCGGCGGGACTCATAGCCGGCCACAAGGGCGCGGGCGCTGGTCACATTGAAGCTTCCGTCCGCCTCGAAGCACCAGGCGTTGAGCGCGACGGCGATGTCGTAGGCCAAGAGGTCGTTGCAGGCGAAATAGAAGTCGATGGCGCCGGCGAAGGCCTCTCCCCGGAAGAAGACATTGTCCGGGAAGAAGTCGGCGTGGATCACGCCCGCGGGCAGGTCGGCGGGCCAGCCGGCGTCCAGGGCGTCGAGGTCCGCCTCAAGGGTGC
Organism: Phenylobacterium sp.; assembly: GCA_020402585.1. Taxonomy (GTDB): domain Bacteria; phylum Pseudomonadota; class Alphaproteobacteria; order Caulobacterales; family Caulobacteraceae; genus Phenylobacterium. Next base: position 14,874 of record JADBZH010000038.1, read on the forward strand.
GGGACAGGCCGGGCTTCAGGTCCTCCGCCGCCGCCTTCAGGGAGTTGAAGAAGGGCCGCCAGGCCGCATGGCCCAGGGTGTTTTCCCGCGTCAGGGCGAACCCCTCCGACGCGAGGTGCAGCCAGGCCAGGCCCGCGCCCGCCTCCCGGCAATGGGCGGCGTTGGGCCGGCGCACCGAAAGGCCGGGCAGGAAGGTGACAATGGCCGCCGGCTTGCCCCGCACGACCTTCAGGGTCCGTCCCTGCCGATCCGCGACCGGCGCGGCGCCCGGAAAGCCCCGCCGGGACAGCCAGGTCAGGAGGTCGAGGAAGTAGGGCAGGTCATCGGCCCGGACCCGCTTTTCGTAGATGGTGAGGATGAACCGGCCTGCCTCGGTCTCCAGGAGGAAGTTCGAGTTCTCGACCCCTTCGGCCACCCCCTTCAGGGACAGGGGCGCGCCGAGGTCGAAGTCGGCGAGCAGGGTCGCCAGTTCCTCGTCGGTGATGTCGGTGTAGACGGCCATGCGCCCGGATTGGGCGAGCCGCGGGGCCGGGTCAAGCCCGTTCGCGGAGACGCCCGAAGCCGGGAGTCCGAGGACCTGAAGGGTTATCCCGGGACAGCGTCACGCCAGCAGGGCCCGGGGCAGCTTGAAGCTGACCGTTTCGCGGGCCGCGCCGATCTCTTCCACCGTGACGGCGAAGGCGCCGGAGAGTTTGCGGATCACCCCCTGGACAAGGTCCTCGGGGGCCGAGGCGCCCGCGGTGACGCCGACGGTCCGGGCGCCCGTGATCCAGGCGAGGTCGAGGTCGTCGGCGTCGTCGATCAGGAAGGCCTTCGGGGCGCCGGCCCGCAGCCCCACCTCGACCAGCCGGACAGAGTTGGAGGAGTTGGCCGAACCGATCACCAGCAGCACATCGCAGTCGCCGGCGATGGACTTCACGGCCTCCTGCCGGTTGGTGGTGGCGTAGCAGATGTCGTCCCGGTGCGGCGCAGCCATGTCCGGGAATCGCGCCTTGAGCGCCTCGACGATCTCGGCCGTGTCATCCACCGACAGGGTGGTCTGGGTGACGTAGGCCACCCCGCCTTCGCCCTGCGGGACAAAGGACTGGGCGTCCTGGAGGGTCTCGATCAGCACCACCGCCCCGTCGGGCAACTGTCCCATGGTCCCCACCACCTCCGGGTGCCCGGCGTGGCCGATGAGCAGGACCTGGCGGCCGGCGGCGTAATGGCGGGCGGCCTCGACATGCACCTTGGAGACGAGGGGGCAGGTGGCGTCCAGGAAGGTCATGCCGCGCGCCTTGGCGCCTTCCATGACGGCGCGTGGACTTCCATGAGCGGAAAACACCACGGGCCGGTCATCCGGGCATTCCTCGAGGGTCTCGACGAAGACGGCGCCCATGTCCCTGAGGCGGGAGACCACGTGGCGATTGTGCACGATCTCGTGGCGCACATAGACCGGCGCCCCGAAGCGTTCGAGGGTCGCCTCGACCACCTGGATGGCGCGGTCAACGCCCGCGCAGAAGCCCCGCGGGGCGGCCAGTCGGACGGTCAGGACGGCGGGGGCGGGGGGGGCTGCGCTCATGCCTCCTATCTAGGGTCTGACAGGCCGCGTTGCAGCCGTAATCTTTGTTCAGTATCAGGAGGCTTCACCGCGCCTTCCGCGCGGGACTTCGCCGGACGACCTGATGCGCAAGAGCTCCCTGATCGCCGCCCTTCTCCTGGCCTGCGCCTTCGCCGTGCCGGCGACGGACGCCCTGGCCCAGTCCCGGCCCCGGGGCGGTGACGACCAGGCCGAGGAAGCGGCCCGGAAGCGCCAGCGCGACGCCGAGTTCGGCGACAACCAGGCGCCCCTGCCGCAGCTGCGCAACGCCGGTCCCTGCCCCTTCGTGAAGGTGCTTTACGACGCGGGGCGCTACGTGGAGTTCAACGGCGGCCGTGAGGCCTCGGCCGAGGTCGCCTGGTCCGGCGAGATCCAGAAGATTTCCGCCGGCTGCGCCTACAAGGACGCAGAGCCGATCTCCCTGGCCATGGACATTCTGTTCGCCGCCGGTCGCGGCCCCAAGGCGAGCGGGGACAGCAAGACCTATCGCTACTGGGTGGCCGTGACCCAGAGGAACCGCATGGTGATCGACAAGGTCTATTTCGATCTGCCGATCCGCTTCGAGCCCGGCCAGGACCGCCTCTACGCCGTGGAGAGGGTCGACGGGATCGTCATCCCGCGGGCCAGCCTGACCACCTCGGGGTCGAATTTCGAGGTGCTCGTGGGCTTTGACGTGACCCCGGCCATGGCCGACTTCAACCGCCAGGGCAAACGCTTCCGGCTCGACGCCGGCGTCCAGACCGCCGCCACGGTGAGCCGGACCCCGAAATGACCGGGCTGAGGGGCGCGATCGACCAACGCCTCGCCGAGGCGTTCCGGGCGCTTGACCTGCCGCCTGAACTGGCGCGCGCGACGCCCTCAGATCGCCCCGACCTGGCGGACTTTCAGTGCAATGGCGCCCTTGCGGCCGCCAAGCGGGTGGGTCGCAATCCCCGGGAGATCGCCGCCGCCGCCGCGGGCGCCCTGGAGGGCGCGACCGAGTTCGCCTCGGTCGAGATCGCCGGCCCCGGCTTCATCAACCTGAAAGTGTCCGACGCCGCCCTGTCCCGCCGCGCGGGCGAGGTCGCCCTCGATCCCCGGGTGGGCGCCCGGACGGTCGAGACGCCCCGGCGGGTGCTCATCGACTATGGCGGCCCCAACGTGGCCAAGCCCATGCATGTAGGCCACCTGCGCTCGTCCATCATCGGGGAGTCCCTGAAGCGGATCTACCGGTTCCGCGGCGACGAGACCGTCGGCGACGCCCATTTCGGCGACTGGGGCTACCAGATGGGCCTGCTGATCGGCGCCGCCATGGACGCCGATCCCTGGATCCGCACCCTGGTGGAGGACCTCGACGCCGCCGGGACCGAGCCCTCGCCAGAGGCCGAGGCCGCCGCCTTCGAGGGCCTTGCCCAGCGCATCAGCCTGGCCGACCTCGACCGGATGTATCCGGAGGCCGCCGCCCTCGGGAAGACCGATGAGGCCTATCGCAACCGCGCGCGCAAGCTGACGGCGGCGCTCCAGTCCCGTCGTCCGGGATGCCTCCTTCTCTGGCGGCATTTCGCCCGGGTGACCCAGGTCGCCCTGGCCCGGGACTTTCACGCCCTGGGCGTGGACTTCGACCTCTGGAAGGGCGAGAGCGACGCCGACCCCCTGATCCCGGAGATGGTCGCCGACCTGGAGGCCCGCGGCCTGCTGGAGGATGACCAGGGCGCCCGGATCGTCCGGGTGGGCCGCCAGGGCGACAAGCGCGACCTGCCGCCCCTGCTGGTGGTGTCCTCCGAAGGCTCGGCCATGTACGGCACGACGGACCTGGCCACCATCCTGGACCGCCGCCGGACCTTCGATCCGGAGCAGGTCCTCTACGTGGTGGACCAGCGCCAGGCCGACCACTTCGAGGTGGTTTTCCGGGCCGCCATTCTGGCTGGCTACGCCGCCGAGGGCCAGCTGGAGCATATCGGCTTCGGCACCATGAACGGGACCGACGGCAAGCCCTTCAAGACCCGCGAGGGCGGGGTGCTGAAGCTGAACGACCTGATCGAGATGACCCGCGACCGGGCGCGCGAGCGCCTGCGCGAGGCGGGCCTGGGCGCCGAGCTGGCCCCCGAGGCCTTCGAGGCGACGGCGCACCAGGTGGCCGTGGCGGCGCTGAAGTTCGCCGACCTGTCGAACTTTCGCGGCACCTCCTACGTCTTCGACCTCGATCGTTTCACCAGCTTCGAGGGCAAGACCGGCCCCTACCTCCTCTACCAGGCGGTGCGCATCAAGTCGGTCCTGCGCCGGGCTGAAGAGCAGGCGCTGGAGGCGGGCGAGATCCGGATCGCAGAGGCCGCCGAGCGTGAGCTGGCCCTCCTGCTCGACGCCTTCGACGACGCCCTGGCCGAGGCCTACGACCGGCGGGCGCCCAACCTGGTCGCCGACCATGCCTACCGCCTGGCCCAGGCCTTTTCGCGCTTCTACGCCGCCTGCCCCATCCTGCCGGCCGAAGGCGAAGTCAGGGCCTCGCGCCTGGCCCTGGCCGGGTTGATCCTGCGCCAGCTTGAGCTGTGCCTAGACCTGCTCGGACTTTCGGCGCCGGAACGGATGTAGCGCCCACAAAAGGCCCCTTGCCTGTGGACAAGCCGGGGGGCGGGCGGCGACTCATTGACTCCCCAGGGGCCATCGCGCACGGTCCGGCGACTCTCGCGGGAGAGACCGGGTTCGACCCGGAGCCGAAGGCGCAACCGCCCCGGAAACGCTCAGGCAAAAGGACCGCGAAGGCGAAGGAACGCTGGAAAGCAGCGTCGGGTCCATCCCGTCGCTCGCCGAAGGAGCAAGGCCTGCCGGAGACCCTCCGGCTCGGCTGAAATCTCTCAGGCGCCAAGGACAGCGGGGGCGAGGCGCAACGGCGGGTCCGGTGCGCGGTCGTCTTGTCGTCGCCGGGAGTCCTCATGAGCGAACCCGAACTGAAGCGCACGCCCCTGCATGGCGCCCACCTGGCTGCAGGCGCGCGCATGGCGGGCTTCGCCGGCTACGACATGCCCATCCAGTACCCCGACGGGGTCATGAAGGAGCACGCCTGGACCCGGACTTCGGCGGGCCTGTTCGACGTGTCGCACATGGGCCAGGCGCGGCTGGCCGGCGAGGGCTGGGCGGCGGCCTTTGAGGCCGTCACCCCGGGGGACTTCGCCGCCCTCAAGCCGGGGCGACAGAAATACTCCGTCCTGTTGAACGACGAGGGCGGGATCCTCGATGACCTGATGGCCGCCCGTCCGGATGGCGAGGGCCTGTTCATCGTCGTCAACGGCGCCTGCAAGGACGAGGACTTCCGGTTCCTGGAGGCGCGCCTGCCCGCCGGGGTCCGCCTGACCCGCCTGGAGGACCGGGCCCTTTTCGCCCTGCAGGGGCCGCAGGCCGCGGCCGTGCTGGCGGCGCATGTCCCAGGATTTGTGGACATGGCCTTCATGGACAGCTCGGCCATCACCGGCTTCGGCGGCGTGGACCTGATCGTCTCGCGCTCGGGCTACACCGGCGAGGACGGCTTCGAGATCTCCCTGCCGGCCGCAGAGGCCGCACGGGCCTGGGACTTGCTGCTGGCCGACGACCGGGTCCGGCCCATCGGCCTGGGGGCCCGGGACTCCCTCCGGCTCGAGGCGGGGCTGCCCCTCTACGGTCACGACGTCGATCCCTCGGTCAGCCCGGTGGAGGCCGACCTCTCCTTCGCCATCTCGCCCTCGCGCCGCCGCCGCGGCGACTTCCCCGGCGCGGCCCGGATCCTGGGCGAGCTTTCCAGTGCGCCGTCCCGCGCCCGCATCGCCCTGAAGGTGCTGGAAGGCGCCCCCGCCCGGGAGGGCGCGGTGATTGTCGATGGCGCGGGCGTCGAGGCGGGCGTGGTCACTTCAGGCGGCTTCTCCCCCACCCTCGGCCATCCCATCGCCATCGGTTTCGCCCCGCCCGCCCTCTGCGCCCCGGGCCGGAGGCTTGGGGTCGTCGTGCGCGGCCGCACCTGGCCCGTCGAGACCGTCGCCCTTCCCTTCGTTCCCCATCGCTATGTCCGCCGGCCCTGAAAGGACTTCCGCCATGCGCTTCACCAAGGATCATGAATGGGTCGCCCTCGACGGCGATATCGCCACCGTCGGCATCACCGCCTACGCCGCCGAGCAGCTGGGCGACGTGGTCTATGTCGAGACCCCCGAGCCTGGCCGCGCCCTTAAGGCCGGCGAGGGCATGGCGGTGGTCGAGAGCGTCAAGGCGGCCTCGGACGTCTACGCCCCCCTCTCGGGCGAGGTGGTCGAGGCCAATCCTGGTCTCGCCGGCGCCCCCGAGACGGTGAACGCCGAGCCTGAATCCGGCGGATGGTTTGCGCGGGTGCGCATCGCCGACCGCGCCGAGTATGACGCCCTGATGGACCGCGCCGCCTACGACGCCTTCCTGGAGACCCTCTGAGCCATGCGTTACCTGCCGCTGGACGAGGCGGACCGCCGCCACATGCTGGGCGTGATCGGCGCCCCTGACGTCGACGCCCTGTTCGCCGATGTCCCGGCGCCTGCGCGCCTTTCCGGTCCGGTCGACCTGCCGGGTTACGCCGGGGAGATCGAGGTCGAGCGCGAGCTGGCGGGCCTGGCGGCCCTGAACCGCCCGGCGGGGGCGGGGCCCTTCTTCTGCGGGGCGGGCGCCTACAAGCATCATGTGCCGGCGACGGTGGACCACATCATCCAGCGGTCGGAGTTCCTGACCAGCTACACGCCCTACCAGCCCGAGATCGCCCAGGGCACCCTGCAGGTCCTGTTCGAGTTCCAGACCCAGGTCGCCGCCCTGACCGGCATGGAGGTGGCCAACGCCTCGCTCTACGACGGCTCCACGGCCTGCGCCGAGGCGGTGATGATGTCCCGGCGGGTCACCCGCCGGCGCAAGGCCGTGCTGTCGGGCGGCCTTCACCCCCACTACGCCACCGTCACCCACACTATCGCCACGGCCGAGGGCATGGAGATCACCCGCCGGCCCGCCGCCGTCGACGCTGAAGCGGACGTCCTGGCCGCCATCGATTCCGACACCGCCTGCGTGGTGGTCCAGACCCCCAACGTCTTCGGGACGGTCACGGACGTCACCGCCATCGCCGAGGCGGCCCACGCCGCCGGCGCCCTGCTGGTGGTGGTGACCACCGAGGCCGTGGCCCTGGGCCTGCTGAAGTCCCCCGGCGAGATGGGCGCCGACATCGCCGTGGCCGAGGGCCAGTCCCTGGGGGTCGGCCTGAACTTCGGCGGCCCCTATGTCGGCCTCTTCGCCTGCCGCGAGAAGTTCGTCCGCCAGATGCCGGGCCGGCTCTGCGGCGAGACCGTGGACGCCGAGGGCCGCCGGGGCTTCGTCCTGACCCTCTCGACCCGCGAGCAGCATATCCGCCGGGAGAAGGCGACCTCGAACATCTGCACCAACTCCGGGCTCTGCGCCCTGGCCTTTTCGATCCACATGACCCTGCTGGGCGGGACGGGGCTGAGGCGGCTGGCCGAGGTGAACCATGGCCGGGCGCGCACCCTGGCCGGGGCCCTGGCCGGCCTTCCTGGCGTGGAGGTCCTGACGCCGCGCTTCTTCAACGAGGTCGCCGTCCGGGTTCCCGGCTCCGCCGCCGCCCTGGTCGAGGCCCTGGCCGGGGAGGGGATCCTGGCCGGCGTGCCGGTCTCCCGCCTCGATCCCACCGCCGGCATGGACGATGTCCTGCTGCTCGCCGCCACCGAAACCACCTCGGCCGCCGACATCGAGGCCCTGGTCGCCGCCCTGTCCCGGAGGATCCGCTGATGAGCCTCAATTCCGTTGGCCGTCCGACCCGCCCCGCCGCCGACGCCCCCGCCGCCGGCTTCGCCTCCCTGAGCGGCGGGCGCGGCCTGCTGCAGGACGAGGCGCTGATCTTTGAGCGCGACTCCTGGGAAGGGACCGGCGTCGATCTGCCCTCGCCTGACGCCGGCGCCGAGGATCTGGCCGGTCTGGTCCGCGCCAGGCCCCTGAGCCTTCCCGGCCTCTCCGAGCCCGAGACGGTCCGTCACTATGTCCGCCTGAGCCAGAAGAACCACGCCATCGACCTGGCCCTCTATCCGCTGGGCTCGTGCACCATGAAGCACAACCCGCGGCTCAACGAGAAGCTGGCCCGGCTGCCCGGCTTCGCCGACCTGCATCCCCTGGCTCCGGTCTCCGCGGTCCAGGGCGCCCTGGGCCTGATGGACCGCCTTTCCCACTGGCTGAAGACCCTGACCGGCATGCCCGCCGTGGCCCTGTCGCCCAAGGCGGGCGCCCATGGCGAGCTCTGCGGCCTCCTGGCCATCCGGGCCGCCCACGCCGCCGCCGGTCAGACCCAGCGACGCCTGGTCCTGACCCCCACCTCCGCCCACGGCACCAATCCGGCCACCGCGGCCTTCGTCGGCTACGAGGTGGTGGAGATCGGACAGACCGCGGACGGTCGGGTCGACCTTGCCGACCTCGCCGCCAAGCTGAGCGATGAGGTGGCGGCCATCATGGTCACCAACCCCAACACCTGCGGCCTGTTCGAGCGGGACATCCTGGAGATCTCCCGACTGACCCACGCGGCGGGGGCCTACTTCTACTGCGACGGGGCCAACTTCAACGCCATCGTCGGCCGGGTCCGGCCCGGCGACCTCGGCGTCGACGCCATGCACATCAACCTGCACAAGACCTTCTCCACCCCCCACGGGGGCGGCGGGCCGGGCTCCGGCCCGGTGGTCCTGTCGCAGGCCCTGGCGCCCTTCGCCCCGACCCCCTGGGTGGTCCACGGCCCTGAGGGATTCAAGCTCCTGGAGGAGACCGAGGCCGAGGCGGCTCAGGCCTTTGGCCGCATGACCGCCTTCCACGGCCAGATGGGCATGTATGTCCGCGCCTACGCCTACATGCTCAGCCACGGCGCCGACGGCCTGAGGCAGGCGGCCGAGGATGCGGTGCTGAACGCCAACTACATCAAGGCCCGGCTCTCCGGCGTGATGAGCGCGGCCTTCCCGGACGGCCCTTGCATGCACGAGGCCCTGTTCGACGACCGCTGGCTGGAGGGGACCGGGATCACCACCCTCGACTTCGCCAAGGCCATGATCGACGAAGGTTTCCACCCCATGACCATGTACTTCCCGCTGGTGGTGCACGGGGCCATGCTCATCGAGCCGACGGAATCGGAGTCCCTGGCCGAGCTCGACCGCTTCTGCGACGCCCTCCTGGGCCTGGCGCGGGCGGCCCTCGCCGGCGAGACCGAGCGCTTCACGGCGGCGCCTCACCTGGCGCCCCTGCGTCGTCTGGACGAAACCCTGGCGGCCCGGAAGCCTCGGCTGACCTGGCGCAAGACAGAGACAGGTGTGGCGCCGGCGCCGCTCGCTGCGGAATAGCGGTGTCCGTCGCCGGGGGGACGCCGACCCTCGACCCGGACGGCTTTACGCGCCCCGGTCGGGGTCGCATAGGCTTGGGGATCTCCGGCGGGAGTGGTCCGTCGGGGGGCCTGATTCGGTGTCGGATGACCGTGGCGCAATCATCTCTGGACCCGCGTCGCCGGCGCATCCCCGCTTCCCGATGGGACGGGGCGATGAGGGTTGGGATGGGGCGCCATTTTCCTGTCGCCGCCGCACCCCATATCTTGGCGTTCTCGGAGACCCGGACCCCTCCCACGGTTTCCAGTGAATGGAATTGAAGTCTGTGCCCGAGGCGCCCAAGGAGAAATCGTCGGTCTATCGCGAGGCGGACGCCTTGGCGCGCGCCTTCCTGTCCGGGATCGCGCGGACGGGCCTGACCGTAGGCGGACTCATCCTGGTGATCGCCGGGGTGGCGATCGCCCCGCTGCCGGGCCCTCTTGGCCTGCCGCTCACCGTCGTCGGCCTGATGATGGTCCTCAGGGGGTCCTTCCGCGCCAAGCGGGAGTTCGTCCGCCTCCAGAACCGCCACCCCAAGTTCGTCCGGCCCCTGCGCAGGCTCCTGCGGCGGGACCCGGAGATCATTCCCTTCGCCTGGCAGCAGTCGCTCAGGGTCGAGCGTCTGGTCCTGCCCAAACGCTACCGGTTCCTCGTCAGGACGCGAAAGAAGATGAAGGGCCGCCGGCGAACGCCGGATTAGGACCGCCCCCGCCCCTTTGTCCCGCTTCGCGGTCCACCTCCCCCTGGGGGGAGGAGTTAAACGACCCAATTGCTCCCCCAAGGGGGAGCTGTCAGCGAAGCTGACTGAGGGGGTCTACGGAGCCGCAGGGGGCGGGTTGATCGGTGTCAGCCCAGCTTCTCGGCGATCATCGGGATGGCGCGATCCACAAGCGGGTCGGCCTTTCCGCCCGACAGGCGGCCTGCCAGGACCTGCTCAGCCATGAAGGTGGCCAGGTCCACAGCCGCGGCGCGCACCTCCGCCTCGGCCTGGGCCTCGGCGTTGGCGATCTTCCGCTCCGCCAGTTGCTGGCGGCGGGCGAGGGATTCGTCCAGGCGGGCCTTCGCTTCGGCCTCATAGGCGCGGGCCTGCTCCTCGGCGGCGGCCAGCATGTCGCGGACCTGCTTCTCAGCCTCGACCCGCTCGGCCTTCAGCTCCGCCAGGAGACGCTCAGCCTCGGCCCGGATCCGGGCAGCCTCGTCCAGGTCGTTCTGGATGGCGTCCCTCTGGGCGTCGAGGCGACCGGCGATCATCTGCGGCGCCTTGGCCACAAAGACCACGATGCCCAGGAAGATGATCAGGCCAGCGGCGATCCAGAACTCAGGCTTCGACGGATCGAGGGAGATGTGGAACGGATTCATCAGGCGGCTCCCTTGGCGGCGGCGCGCAGGTCAGCGGCGGAGGCCGCAGTCCCCGTGAGGCGTTCCACCATGGATCCGGCGGTCTCGACGGCGATGTCGCCGACGCTGGCCATGGCCGTGTCCCGGAGGCTCCGGATGCGGGTCTCGGCGGCGGCAAGCTCGTCGGCGATCCGGGCGTCGGCTTCCGCCTGGCGCGCAGCGAATTCGGCGTTCGCCTTGGCCTTGGCCTCGGCGGCCACAGTGCGGGCGCGGGTCCGGGCCTGCTCGATCTCGGCCCGTGCGGAGGTCGCCTGGGCGTCCGCCTCATCCTGGACCCGGCGGGCCTCGGCCACCGCGGAGGCGATGGTCTCCGCCCGGGTGTCCTTTACCGCCCGGAGGCGTGGGATGAAGACCCTCGACATGAGGGTGTAGAGGACGATGAAGATCAGTAGGAGCCAGACAATCTGGCCGCCCCAGTACTGGAGTTCGAACTGGGGCAGGCCGCCGCCGCCGCCAGTTTCGGCAGGGGCGGTTCCGGCGTGCGCGCCGTCCAGGGCCGGGTAGGCGGCGCCGGGGGCGGTCGGGGTGTCTTCGGCGGCCATCTGGCTACGACGTCCTCAGGATGCAGGTCCACCGGCTGGCCCGAAGGCCAGGCGGCGGCGCTGCCGGATCGGTTGAAGTCAGCTGAACAGGATCAGCAGGCCCAGCACGAAGGCCAGGATGCCCAGGGCCTCGGTGAGGGCCGCGCCGAGGATGAGGTTGGTGAACTGGCCACCGGCCGCCGACGGGTTCCGGGTGGCGCCCGACAGGAAGTTCCCGAAGATGGTGCCGACGCCGATGCCCGCGCCGATCATGCCGAGGGTCGCCAGACCCGCGCCGATGAACTTAGCCGCTTCCGCTTCCATGATTTTGGTCCTGCTTGAGTGTTGGAAAGGGGTGAAGGATGGACCCGGCGATCAGTGATGATCGCCGAGGTTGACCACGTCGTTCAGGTAGACGCAGGTCAGAACCGCAAAGACGAAGGCCTGGAGGAAGGCCACGAGGAATTCGAGGGAGGTCAGGGCGACCACGCCCGCCAGCGGCAGGACGGCGCCGACAACCCCCACGGCGCCCAGGCCCGCCAGGGCGGGGATGAAGCCGGCGAAGACCTTCAGGGCGACGTGCCCGCCCAGCATGTTGCCGAACAGTCGCAGGGCGAGGGTGACCGGCCGCAGGAAGAAGGAGATGATCTCGATCGGGGTCACCAGGAAGAGCATGTACCAGGGCACGCCCGACGGGACGAACAGCTTGTACATGTTGGCGCCGTTCCGGAGAAAACCCACCACCAGGACGATCAGGAAGGTCATCAGGGCGAGGGTGACCGTCACCGCCAGCTGCGACGTCGCGGTGAAGGACAGGAACATTCCCAGCATGTTCATCGAAAGGACGAACAGGAAGATCGAGAAGACGTAGGGGAAGAACTTGCGGGACTCGTGCCCGATGATCCCGTGCGCCATGTCGTCGATATAGCTGAACAGGCCCTCGGCGATCAGCTGCATCCGGCCAGGAACCACCGCCGCACGGCTGGTGGCGATGGCGAAAAAGGCGATGATCAGGCCCGCCGCGATCAGCATGGCCATGATCGAGTTGTTCAGCGACAGGTCGACGGAAAGACCCCCGGGCAGCGGCACGGTGGGGAGCTGGAGGCCCTCCTGGATTTCGAACTGTTCCATCGGGCTGGCCATGCCGCCTCGAGCTCCTTCAATCGTCGTCGTCCGAGGCGTCGTCGGGCAGGTCCCGGGCGGGGCCCCAATCCCGCGCCGCCTGGGCGCTGTAAATCCTGGCCGAACGCACGGCCATCCAGATCGAGATGACGAAGCCCCCCAGGACCCCGACAATCATCCCCCAGGGCGCCGAACCGACAAGGACGTCGACCGCCGCACCGAGACCCACCCCGACAAAGACCCCGCCGAGAAGCAGGGCCATGATGCGGTATCCGTAGCCCGACGCCTGAGCGCCGTGATCCGGGATGTCCCGCGTCGTTCGCGCCTCCAGGGCCGCGGCCTGCTCGTCAAGGCGACGAATAGCCTCTTCCCTCGAGAGATCCGATCCTGGCATGGGTCACACGGTCTGACGGCCCTGGCGGAGGCCAGGACCCCGGGCTGGATTTCGGGCCGGAACCTATAGAAGCGGTTGCAGTGCGTCAAGGCTGGGCGGTCGGCTTTTAAACCGTTGATTTCAAAAGAAAAGAACGGCCCCAAAATGCCTGGAGGCAGCGGTCTGCCCGACGGTCCGGGGATTCCCGCCCGACGCCTACTCCGCCGCCAGGGCCTCGGCCTGCCGGAGGTCCACGGAAACCAGCTGCGAGACCCCGCGCTCGGCCATGGTCACACCGAACAGCCGGTCCATCCGCGCCATGGTGACCGGGTTGTGGGTGATGGCGATGAAGCGGGTGCGGGTGCGCCGGCGCATCTCATCCAGCATGTTGCAGAACCGGTCGACATTGGCGTCGTCGAGCGGCGCGTCCACCTCGTCCAGCACGCAGATGGGCGCCGGATTGGCCAGGAAGACGGCGAAGATCAGGGCGCAGGCGGTCAGGGCCTGCTCCCCGCCGCTCATCAGGCTCATGGCCGCCATGCGCTTGCCGGGCGGGCAGGCGAAGATCTCCAGGCCCGCCTCCAGCGGATCGTCGGACTCCACCAGGCGCAACTCGGCCTGGCCGCCTTCGAACAGGGCCTGGAACAGGGCCTGGAAGTGGCCGTTGATCACGTTAAAGGCCGCCAGAAGGCGCTCGCGCCCTTCGCCGTTCAGCTCGTCAATCCCCTGCCTCAGCCGGGCGATGGCGCCTGACAGGTCGGCCTGCTCGGTGCGCAGGGTGTCGAGTCGATCGGCGTACTCGCGCGCTTCTTCCTCGGCCCGCAGGTTCACGGCGCCCAGGGCCTCGCGCTGGCGCTCGAGGTTGTAGAGGTGGGCCTCGACGCCGCCGGCTTCGGCGGGGATGGCGACCGCCTCGTCCGCCAGGGACCGCGCCAGGTCCTCGGGTTCGACCCGGGCGGTCTCGCGGATCTGGCCGGCGATCTCGCTCAGCCGCTCGCGCGCGGACTCCAGCCGGGCGTCCAGGCCCGCCCGGCGCTCGCGCACCTCGGAGGCGGCGGCCTCCGCGGCCCTGACGGCGCGGGTCGCCTCGGCCCGCTCGGCCTCGGCGGTGGAAAGGGCGTCGGAGGTGGCGGCCCGTCGGGCCTCCGCCTGGCCCAACTCGGTCAACAGGGCCTGGAGCCGGTCGGCATGGGTGGCGGGCTTCTCCCGGGCGGCGTCCAAGCCGGCGACGGCCTTGGCGCGCTCCCCCGCCAGGCGATCCAGGCGCTGGGCGGCGGCGGCCGAGCGGCGGCTCCAGTCGTCGCGATCCTCGCAGGTCCTCTCCAGCTGGCGGCGGCGTCCGTCGCGATCGCGCACCTCGGCGTCCAGGGCCGCGCGCGCCTGGGCGGCGGCCTCCACGGCGGGAGCAGTGAGGGCGCGGGCCGCCTCCAGCCGGGCGCCGGCGTCCCCGGCGTCTCCCGCCGCCACGACCTCGGCCTCGGCGGCCGCAAGAGCCGCTTCCGTCTCGGACATCTCGGCCTGGAAGCGCCGGATCAGGTCATCCAGGGACTGCCTCTGGGCCTCGCGGCGCGCCGCCTCGCGATCGTGCCGCTCCCGCGCCTGCCGGGCCAGGGTCACCCCCTGCTCAGCGGCGGCGGGGCCGCGGCGGGCCTCGCGCATCCGGGTCTCGGCCTCGGCCAGGGCGCCTGCCGCGGCGGTGAGGGCGGCGGCGGCGGATTCGGCCTCAGGGCGCAGGCCCGCCAGCTGGTCTTCCAGTTCGGCCAGCCGCCCGCGCTGGGTCATCCGGACGGCCGAGGCCCTCGGGGCGTCCGCCCGCGCCACGAAACCGTCCCAGCGCCAAAGGTCGCCCTCGCGGGAGACGAGGCGCACGCCGGGCGCCAGGCCTGCGGCCAGGCGATCGCCTTCGCTGCGGTCCACCAGCCCGACGAGGGCGAGGCGCGCGGCCAGGGCCTGGGGCGCCTTCACCCGGCCGGCCAGGGGCTCGGCGCCCGGGGGCAGGGTGCTGAGGGGTGCTGGCGCGCCCTTCCAGAAGGCGTTGGCCCGGGGGTCCAGGGCCGCATCCAGGTCGTCGCCCAGGGCGGCGGCGAGCGCCGCCTCAAGCCCGCGCTCGGGGGTGATGCTGTCCACCGCCGGGGCGAAGCCGTCCTCAGCGAGGTCCTTGAGCAGGCGCGAAAGACCCCGCGCCTCGGCCTCAGCCGCGTCAAGGCGGGCGCGGACCTCGCGGGCGGCGTCCTGGGCCTGGCCCTCGGCGCGGGCGGCTTCGGTCCGGGCCGCCTCAGCCGCCTCGAGGGCGCTGCGGGCCGCGGAAAGCTCGGCCTCGGCCGCAGCCAGCGCCTCGGCGGCGGCCTTCGCCTCAGGGCCTTCGGCGCCGCTCAGGGCCTCGCGCTCCCGCATGGCCTGCTCCAGGGCCCGGCGGGTCCGGGACGCCCGGCTGCGGGCCTCCTCCGCGCGCGTCTCAGCCGCACGGCGCTGGGCGGCTTCGGCGGCGACCTGGGCCGCCAGGGCCTCGACCTCGGCCTGGACCAGGTCGCGCTCGACCTCCGCCAGACGCAGGGCGGACTCCAGTTCGGGGCCCCGGGAGGGGGCGGCGGCGACCTCCGCCTCCAGGCGGCTGATCTCGGCGGCCAGGCGGGCCAGGGCCTCCTCGGCGTCGGTGGTGATCTGGGTCTCGCGGGCCCGGTCAGCGTCGATGCGGGTGATGTCGGCCTCGAGCCGGCGGACCTCCTCGGCCAGGGCCTCGGCCTCGCGCTCCAGCCGGTCGCGGTCGATGGCCAGCTTGTTCAGGACAGCCGCCGCCACGGTCTCGGCCTCCCGCAGGGCGGGCATGGCGGCCTCGGCCCGGGCCGAGCGGGCGCTGGCCGCCGCCGCCGCCCGAGCCGTGTCCTCGACCCCCCGGATCGCCTCTTCGGCCTCGGCGGACAAGCGGCGCACCGACTCTCCTGCCTCGGCCCAGCGGGCGTGGAGCACGGCGGCCTGGAGGGTGCGGATCTCGCCGGACAGCCGGCGATAGCGCTCGGCGTTCCTCGCCTCTCGCCGCAGACGGTTCAGGGCGGAGTCCAGCTCCCGGGCGATGTCGTCCAGGCGGGACAGGTTGGTCTCTGCGGCCCTGAGGCGGAGCTCGGCCTCATGCCGGCGCGAGTGAAGGCCCGAAACGCCTGCGGCCTCCTCCAGGATCATCCGGCGGTTCTGCGGCTTGGCGGCGATCAGTTCCGAGATCTGGCCCTGGCGCACGAGGGCCGGGGAGTTGGACCCGGTCGAGGCGTCCGCGAACAGGAGCTGCACGTCCCGGGCGCGAACCTCCCGGCCGTTGATCCGGTAGGTGGAGCCTTCGCCCCGGTCGATCCGGCGGACCACCTCGAGGACCGGGCTGTCATTGTAGGCCGCCGGCGCCCGCCGCTCTGCGTTGTCGATGGTGAGGACGACCTCGGCGTGGTTGCGGGAGGTCCGGCCGCCCGACCCGGCGAAGATCACGTCGTCCATGCCGCCGGCCCGCATGGCCTTGGCGGAGTTGGCGCCCATCACCCAGCGCAGGGCTTCCAGAAGGTTGGACTTCCCGCAGCCGTTTGGCCCGACAATGCCCGTGATTCCAGGCTCGATGCGCAGTTCCGTCGCATCGACGAAGGACTTGAAGCCGGAGAGCCTGAGTCGCTGGAACTGCACCTGTCCTCCCGGTTCCGCCTACTTTGAGGCTTCTGCGACGGCCTTCTCCAGGGCCTCCAGGGAGATCTCGCCGGTCCCGACCGACTTGCCGTTGATGAAGAAGGCCGGCGTGCTGGTGATCCGGTCCTGCTTCATCGCCCGCTCGACCCGCTCGTTCAGGGCCTTGAGGGCGGCCTCATCGGTGATGCAGGCGTTGAACTGGGCCTCGGTCAGGCCTGCCGACTGGGCGACGCGGAGCAGGACGCCGCGCATGTCGCCGGTCTGGAAGATCTCCTGCTGGCCGCGGAAAATGGCGTCCAGGACGGTGAAGTACTTGTCCTTGCCGGCGCAGCGGGCGGTCAGGAAACCCGCGGCCGCCAGCTCGTTCGGCGGGGTGAGGAACTCCTTCAGGGTGTAGTGCACCTTGCCGGTGTCGATGTACTTCTCCTTGAAGGCGGGGAAGACTTCGTTGTTGAAGGTCGCGCAATGGACGCAGCTGGCCGAGGCGTACTCCACCATCTTCAGGGGCGCCTTGGGATCCCCCAGGGTCATGTCGTCGGCGGACGGAGCGGGGCCCTGGCTGCAGGCCGCGAGCAGGAGGGCGCCGGCCAGGGCGACCAGGGCGAGGGGCTTGAAGCGGGACATGACGCCTCCAGGAAACAGTTAGAGCGGGAATAGAACGCGATTCTCGGTCGTCGGGGACGGTGGGCCAAGGGCCTGTCACGGACTTCCGGGCGGGTTTCTGTGGACGGACCGTCCGAGGCTGACCAGCGCGCGCCGCAGGCGATCGGTCCTCGCCGTTTCGGCCTCCCGTGCAAGCTCCGCCTCAACGGCGGCGTCGAGGGGCGGTGGACGCCGCCGACCGGCCAGCTGGGCGGGCGCCTGGACGGGGCGCAGCCGCAGGGGGCCTTGCACCACCCGGAGCCGTCCCGCCGATCCCGCCCCGAGGAACAGGTTGACCCGCTCCAGGATCTCGGCGCTGCGGTGCTGGATCAGGGTCGCGGACGGACCGGCGACGCGGATTTCGAGGACGCCGGGCGTCCCGCCCCGGGGCGAGGACAGCTTCACGGGCTCGGTCCGGCGGGCGAGGTCGGCCCCGACAATCTCCGGCCACCGGGCCTGCAGGGCTCCGGGACCTTGCCCGAACCGCTCGTCCAGCGCCTTGAGGAGGGGCGTCAGGCTACGCCCTGCAGGGGGCGCCGCCCGACGCGCAGGCCGGGTCCGGCGGCGGGCGAGGATCTCCGCGGCTTCGGCGAGGGTGGGCAGTCTCCGGCTCGGCATGCGCCCAGTCTACAGCGGGAGGCGTGGGGGGAGCGAGTCCCGGTCGGGCGCAGCCGGCGCTTTCCGCCTCGCGTGGAAACCTCGTAGTCTGGCGCCATGACTCCAGACCGCCTTCAGGCCCGCATCCGCGACTGGTACCGCGCCAACGCCCGGACCCTGCCCTGGCGGCGACCGCCGGGCGACGGCGCCGTCACCCCGGACCCCTACCGGATCTGGCTTTCCGAGGTGATGCTCCAGCAGACCACGGTGGTCCATGCGGCCCCCTACTACGAGGCCTTCCTGAGGCGATGGCCCACCGTCACGGCCCTCGCGGATGCGGAGGACGCCGAGGTCATGGCCGCCTGGGCGGGCCTGGGCTACTACGCCCGGGCGCGGAACCTGCTGGCGTGCGCCCGGGCCGTCCGGGACCGGTTCGCCGGTCGTTTCCCCGATACGGAGGCGGCCCTGCTCAGCCTGCCCGGGGTGGGTCCCTACACGGCCGCAGCGGTGGCCGCGATCGCCTTCGACCGTCCCGCGAACGTGGTGGACGGCAATGTCGAGCGGGTCATGTCCCGGTTGTTCGCGGTGGAGACGCCCCTGCCGGCGGCGCGCGCCCAGCTCCGGGACCTCGCCGCCGGCCTCGTGGATGGCGCCGCCCCCGGCGACTGGGCGCAGGCCTTGATGGACCTCGGCGCGACGATCTGCCGGCCGCGTTCGCCGCGATGCGATCTCTGCCCGGCCGCTGACGCCTGCGCCGCGCGCGCCTCGGGCGCTCCGGAGGGCTGGCCGCGAAAGACGGCGCGAGGCGCCCGGCCCGACCGCGCCGGCGTCGCCTTCGTCCTGCGCCAGGGGGGATGCATCGCCGTCGTGCGGCGGCCCCCCCGCGGCCTGCTGGGCGGCATGCTGGGCTTGCCGGGGACGGCCTGGACGGCGGGGGGCCCGGGGGCTGATGAGATCACGACCTCCGCCCCTGCGGATCTGGACTGGCGGGAGGCGGGTTCGGTGGATCACGTCTTCACCCACTTCCGGCTGACCCTGCGGGTGCTGACGGCGGAGGGCGACGCTCCGGGCTCGGAGTGGCTGGCGGAAGCCGCCCTGGGCGACCTGCCCAGCGTCTTCCTCAAGGCGGCCCGGCGGGCGCTGGGGATGTCCGCCGTGGAATGAGCAGGGTCGTCATGACCAGCCCCGCGACCGAGATGCCGATGGCCGAAAGGGGAATGCCCGGTACGCCCACGGTGGCGAGGGCGAAACCGCCGACCGCCGATCCCAGCGCCTGTCCCAGGGAGTTGACGGAGCCGTTGACCGCCATGGCGAGGGGCGCGCCCTGGCTCGTCTGGATGATCCGCGAAGACAGCACCGGCATCAGCGAGAACAGGGAGGTCGAGGCGATGAAGATGGCCATGGCCACCATCAGCTGGCTGGGAAGGCCCGGAGGCGTCAGATGGCTCGTGGCGGCGACATGCAGGCTCATGGCCAGCAGCTGGCCCAGGAAGCAGGTGATCAGCCATTCCCGGCCCTCGCCCCGGTCGCCCGCCCTCCCGCCGAGGGAGAGGCCGACGATTGAGCCCAGCCCGATCACCATCTGGAACACGCCGACCCCGGCGCCTGTAACCCCGGCGCCGACGCGGACCACCGGGGCGATGAACAGGTTCACCGTCATGTTGGCCGCAAAGCACAGGAAGCCGCCGGCGTAGAGCGGCAGCAGGGGCGCGAGGGCGATCCGCCCGCCCGCCGAGGGCGGCGGCGGCCGGACGGAGGGCATCAGGGTGATGACCCCGGCGAAGGCGATGGCGGTCAGGGCCCCGGCGAGGACGAATGTGGACCGCCAGCCGAAGTGCGCGCCCACGAAGCTGCCGAGGGGAATCCCGATGACGAAGGCCATGGTCATGCCGCCCATCACCATGGCGACGGCGGATCCCCGGCGTTCGGGCGGCACGAGGGCGGCGGCGGCGACGCTCGCCGTGGGCCCGGCGATGGCGGCCGCCAGGCCGACCAGGGTCCTGAGCGCCAGGAGGGACTGGAAGCCCGGCGCCATCGCACAGGCCAGGTTGGCCAGGGCGCCGAAGCCGAGGGCCGCGGCCAGCACCACCTTGCGGTCCGCCTTGCCCAGCAGCCAGGCCAGGGGCGGCCCAAGGAGGGCGGAGACGAGGACATAGGAGGTCTGCAGCTGGCCGGCCACCGCCGTCGCCACCCCCAGGTCGCGCGCCATGGTCTCCAGGACCCCCGCAAAGATGAAGGCGGTCGACCCGAACGCGAAGGTGGACAGGGTCAGGACCAGGATGCGCGGGTTCATCGGGCCAGCTTAGCCCGGAGCCCGCGGTCGCAAAGCGAAAACGCGGGCCGGGGTCAGCCCGGCAGGCGGCTGCGGACCTGGGCGCGCAGGACGTCGATGGGGGTCAGGCCCTTGTCGGTGCGAAAGTGCCAGTAGGTCCAGCCATTGCAGGCCGGCGCCGACTGCACCATCGCGCCGACCTTGTGGATCGAGCCCGTCAGGTCGCCGGTGGCCAGGGAGCCATCGGCCCTGACGCGGGCGGCGCGCTCGCCGCGCGGGCAGTAGAGGACGTCGCCGGGACGCAGCAGGCCCGCCTCGAGGATCTGGCCGAAGGGCACCCGGGGCTCGGCGCGCTTGGAGCCGGTGACCTGCAGGTCCTCCGGCGCCACCGGCTGGACGCGGGCGATGCGCTGCCGGGCCAGGTCAACATACTCGGTCTCGCGCTCGATACCCAGATAGCGGCGTCCGAGGCGACGGGCTGCAGCGCCGGTGGTGCCCGTGCCGAAGAAGGGGTCGAGGACCAGGTCGCCGGGCTTGGTGGAAGACAGCAGAACCCGATGCAGCAGGGCCTCGGGCTTCTGGGTCGGGTGGGCCTTGGCGCCGCTCTCGTCCTTGAGCCGCTCCTCGCCGGTGCAGAGGGGGAAGGTCCAGTCCGAGCGCATCTGCAGCTCGTCGTTCGCCATCTTCATGGCGTCGTAGTTGAAGGTGTAGCGCTTGGCGCCCCGGCCCTTGGCCGCCCAGATCAGGGTCTCGTGGGCGTTGGTGAAGCGCGCGCCCTTGAAGTTCGGCATGGGGTTGGTCTTGCGCCAGACCACGTCGTTGAGGATCCAGAAGCCGAGGTCCTGAAGGATCGTCCCGACCCGGAAGATGTTGTGATAGCTGCCGATCACCCAGATGGCGCCATCGTCCTTCAGGACCCGCCGACACTCCGTCAGCCAGGCGCGGGTGAAGGCGTCGTAGGCGGCGAAACTCTCGAACTGGTCCCAGGCGTCATCGACGGCGTCGACCCGGGAATTGTCCGGGCGGAGCAGGTCGCCGCCAAGCTGCAGATTATAGGGCGGATCGGCGAAGACCAGGTCCACCGAGCGGTCGGGCAGGCTCTTCAGAACCTCGATACAGTCGCCCTGGAGGATGGTGTCGGGGGTCACGCCCAGTCCTTAACCTGCGGAATCCGGAAAGGGAATCCTCGCCGTGCGTGGTTTAGGCTCCGTTTCGAAACATGGTGAACTGAAGGTTAATCGGCGGCTTCCAGCAGGGCCCGGATCGGCGCGAAGGACCGGCGGTGGGCGGGGCAGGGCCCGAAGCGGCGCAGGGCCTCCACATGAACGCTGGAATGATAGCCCTTGTGGGCGGCGAAGCCGTAGTCCGGCCAGTCCCTGTCCAGCTCCAGCATCACGCGGTCCCGGGCGGTCTTGGCCAGGATGGAAGCCGCTGCGATGGAGACGGAGAGACTGTCGCCCTTCACCACAGGCCGGACCGGGGCGGGCAGGTCGAACCGGTAGGATCCGTCCACCAGGATGAAGGCAGGCGCCGGGGACAGGGCCTCAACCGCCCGGCGCATGGCGAGGCCCGTCGCCTTCAGAATGTTCATCGCGTCGATCTCCTCGACGCTGGCGAAGCCGACCCCCCAGGCGATGGCGGCCGCCTTCACCTCAGCCTCAAGAGCCTCCCTCCGGCGTTCTGTGAGCGCCTTGGAGTCGTCCAGGCCCACCGGAATCCGGTCCGGGTCAAGGATCACGGCCGCGGCGCTGACCGGGCCGGCCCAGGGCCCGCGACCGGCTTCGTCGACGCCGCAGACCGGCGCCGGGGAGGCGGCCTCCAGGGCGTAGTCCGGGCCGGTCCCGGGGCGGGTCACCCCCCCATCTCCAGGACGCTGGCGTGACGGTGGCAGGACACCAGATGGTCGTTGACCATCCCCACCGCCTGCATGAAGGCATAGACGATGACGGGCCCGGCGAACCGGAACCCCCGCGCCTTCAGGGCCGCCGCGATCTCGCGGCTGAGGGGGGTCTCGGCGGGCACGTCGGCGAGGCCTTCCCGGAAGGTCTGGATGGGGCGTCCGTCCGTGAAGCTCCAGAGGAAGGTGGAGAAGTCCTCACCGGCCTCGCGCATGTCGAGGAAGATCCGGGCGCCGGAGATGGCGGCGTCGATCTTGGCGGCGGAGCGGACGATGCCCGCGTCGGCGAGCAGGCGGGCCCGGTCCGTCTCGCCGAACCGCGCGACGGCCTCGGGATTGAACCCGGCGAAGGCGGCGCGGAAGGCCTCGCGCTTGCGCAATATGGTGATCCAGGCCAGCCCGGCCTGGAAGCCGTCCAGCACCAGCTTTTCCCAGAGGGCGACGGGGTCCCGCTCGGGCACGCCCCATTCCTGGTCATGATAGGCTTCGTACAGCGGGTCACCCGCCATGCCGCGCCAGTTACATCGAATCAGGCCGTCAGACATGGGATCGACCTTCGCAGGGTGCTCATCGTTCCGGCAAGGGCGCCCCGGCCGACACGGCTCGGCCGTCCACCGAAAGGGCGCCATCGATCCGGTCCAGGCGCAGGAGGGCCAGGGCCAGGCCATCGACGCCGGACCGGACCTCCCCCGCCCTCAGCTCGCCCTTCAGGACCTCGGAACCCCGGACCGGCGGAGGCCCTTCAAAGCGGATCGGGACCAGGCGGGTCTTGACCTGTCCACGCCGCTTCATGCGGGAGGTGGTCTCCTGCCCGACGAAACAGCCCTTGGCGAAATCGATGCCGCCGACCCGGTCGAAGTTCAGCTCGACGGGATAGTCCCGGTCGAAGTCGAAGTCCTCGGCGTCGCCGACCCCGTAGGCGAGCCGCCGTGCGCGCCAGTCCTCGAGGCTCCCGGTCGCCGCCGGAGGGGCTGCAGGTCCCCAGGCGCGCCAGGCCAGGCCCTCCCGGCGGGGGTCGGGAACCCAGCCCGGTCCCGGGGGCTCGGGCCAGCAGGTCCAGACCCCGGCCTCCAGGGGGCGGATGTCGACCCTGGCCCTCAGCCGGTAGATCTTCAGCCGGGTGAGGAGGTCGTCCCGGCGCGCCGCCGCCACATCCAGCCAGATCGCCTCCGGACGCCCCACCACGAAGAGATCGAAGAGCAGCCGCCCCTGGGGGGTCAGCAGGGCGCCATAGCGGGCTTCCCCGGGGGGCAGGGCCTCCAGGGACTGGCTCAGAAGGCCCTGGAGGAAGGAGACCCGGTCCTCGCCGGAGACCTCGACGAGGGCGCGGTCTGTCAGGGGGACGCAGATTGTCATGCGGTGGACCTTCCGGCGGCTGGAGCCTAACCTAGGCTCCGATTATGTATCCGCAATGCTGGCCTCGCCCTTTCCGATTCTCTTCATCACCGCCACGCGGATCGGTGACGCCGTGCTCTCCTCCGGCCTCATTCATCGCCTCTCTGAGGAAATCCCCGGGCCCCGGTTCACCATCGTCGCCGGCCCGGCTGCGGCGCCCCTGTTCCAGGACGTGCCCGGACTGGAGGCGATCATCCCCTTCGAGAAGTCGCGGGACGGCGGTCACTGGATCCGACTCTGGAGCCGGGTCCGCCGCCGGTCCTGGGGGCTTGTCGTCGACCTGAGGGGGTCGGCCCTGAGCGGCTTCCTGAGGCGCCGGCGCCGGGCGGTCTATCGGCGCTCGCCTGGTCCGCCCGTTCACAAGGTCATCGAGGCGGCGAAGGTCCTGGGCCTCCAGGACGATCCCCCGGCGCCCCACATCTTCGTCGGGGAGGCCGCCGCCCGGCAGGCCGCAGCCCTGGTGGCCGGCGAAGGTCCGATCCTGGCCCTCGGGCCGGCCGCCAACTGGGTCGGCAAGACCTGGCCCGTCGAGCGTTTCGCCCAGGTCGCGATCCAGTTGCTGGGGCCGGGCGGCCCCCTGGCCGGCGGGCGACTGCTGGTGGCGGGCGGGCCCCAGGACAGGGGGGTCCTTCCCACCCTTCGGGCCGTCACCCCCCGGGACCGGTTCATCGACCTGGTGGGCAAGGTGGACCTCGTCACCCTGCACGCCGCCCTAGGCTCTGCCCGGCTCTTCATCGGCAATGACTCCGGCCTCATGCACCTCGCCGCCGCAGCGGGCGCGCCCACCCTCGGGCTCTTCGGGCCGTCGGACGAGCAGCTCTACGCCCCCTGGGGTGATCACGGCCGGGTGCTGCGGGGCGCACGGACCCTGGACCAGATCCGGACCCTCGATCCGGACCTCTCCCAGTCCATCTGCCACATGATGGACCTCTCCGTAGAGAGCGTCCTGGCGGCCAGCCGGAGACTGGTGTCTGAGACCGAAGTCCCATGACCCGCGCGGAACACGGGGTGAAAACTCTGGACGCTTATGCCGCCCCGGCTAAGTTGGGCCCCTGCGGAGAGCGCTGGGGCGGATGGCCGACAACAGGATCCTTCATACTGAGTTGATGCGGGCGGGACCGGGGTCGCCGGCGTCGCCTGTCCTGTTTGACGCCCTGAGGCGGCCGGCGGGCCGCGAAGTCATGATCCCTGCGGCCGCCGCGGTCGCCCACGCCGCTTTCGCCGCCCCCTGGCGGGTCCCGGAGATCCTGGATCATCTGTCCGGACTGGCGCCTTCCACGCCTGCGCCGTCCCGGCCTGCGCTGGAGGTCGGCGAGCCTCTGGTGGAGGCGCTCTGGGCGATTGTCGACGGCGCCGGCGGAGGACGGTCGGCCCTTGAGTTCACCCAGGCCACGGCGGCCCTGGCGGGCCATCTCGATCCCGGTTTCCGCGAGGCGCTGCTTGAGGTCAGCCGAAGCTGGCCGGGCGTCTCAGAGGCCGTCGCCCAGGGCTGGCCGGAACCCTTCACCCTTGAGGCCCTGGCCGCTGCGCCGGCGGGGTCCCTGGCGGGCCAGTTCCACGACCTGATCGTCCGCAACGGTTTTGACCTGGAGGTCCTCGACCGGGACGTTCTCGCCCTGCGCGACCTGCCGCCGCCCCTCGACTACCTGAACGCCCGGATCCTGCAGGTGCACGATCTCTGGCACCTGGTGGGCGGCTATCACACCACGGGCCTGCACGAGATCGCCATCTCGGCCTTCCAGCTGGCGCAGTTCGGTCATGCCTATTCCGCCTCGGTCCTGGCGGTCACCCTGGCTTCAGCCTCGGCAGATCCGGTCCGCTACGGCGTCCTGGCAGGGGTCATCGCGGCCGCCTGGCGGCATGGCCGCACCACGCCGCCCCTGCTGGGGGTCGACTGGCCGTCGCTCTGGGCCGAGCCGGTCGGGACGGTCCGGGAGCGCCTGGGCGTCACGGCCTTCGAGTCTCCCTGGCCTGCGGACCTTTTCGAGCGGGCGGCCTGACCCCGTCCCGCCGTTGCCTCCGGCGGGTCGAGTCCCTACTTTCCGCGCAACGCGCCCAAGTGCGCTCTGAACACAAGACCTGGAGGGTTTCCCGATGCTCGGCAGAATGCAGGACTGGCCGCTGACCGTTGACCGGATTCTGGATCATGCCAAGGCCTGGCACGGGGACCGCGAGATCGTCTCCCGCTCGGTCGAAGGGCCCATCGTCCGCACTACTTACGCCGAGGTCCATGCGCGGGCGAAGCGCTGCTCGAACGCCCTGAAGGCCCTGGGCATCCAGCCCGGCGACCGGGTCGCCACCCTCGCCTGGAATACGGCCCGCCACCTGGAAGCCTGGTACGGCATCATGGGGATCGGCGCGGTCTGCCACACCCTGAACCCCCGGCTCTTCTCCGAGCAGCTCGTCTACATCATCAACCACGCCGAAGACCGGGTCATCTTCACCGACCTGACCTTCCTGCCGATCCTCGCCCAGATCCGCGACCAGATCCCGACGGTGAAGCACTTCATCGTGCTGACTGACGACGCGCATATGACCGACCAGCTGCCGGGCGCCCTGGCCTACGAAACCCTCATCGCGGGCCAGTCGGAAGACTGCGCCTGGGGCGGGTTCGACGAGAACACCCCGGCGGGGCTTTGCTACACCTCCGGCACGACGGGCAATCCGAAGGGCGTCCTCTACACGCACCGATCGAACTTCCTGCACACCCTTGTGACGGCGAGCGCTGACGTCCTCGGGATCGGTGGCAGGGACACCATCCTGCCCATCGTGCCGATGTTCCACGCCAACGCCTGGGGAATCGCCTTCTCCGCACCTGCAGTGGGCGCCAAGCTGGTGATGCCCGGCCCGAGGCTGGACGGCGCTTCCGTGCATGAGCTCATCGAGGCGGAAGGCGTCACCTTCTCCGCCGCTGTTCCCACTGTCTGGCAGATGCTCCTGGCCCACCTGCGCCAAACGGGAGGCAAGCTGACGGCAATGAAGCGTGTGGCGATTGGGGGATCGGCCGTGCCGGAAGCCATTGTCCGCGGCTTCCGGGACGAATACGGCGTCGACGTCACCCACGCCTGGGGGATGACGGAGACCTCGCCGCTCGGCACGATCGCCAGCCCCTCACACAAGGTCGCTGAGATGGATGAGGAGACCCAGCTCAGCTTCAAGCTGAAGCAGGGCCGCCCGCCCCTTGGGATCGACCTTCGGCTCTTGGACGATAACGGCAAGGAACTGCCCCACGACGGCCAGACCTTCGGGCGGCTCATGGTCAAGGGCCCCTTCGTGGTGGGCCAGTACTTCAAGGCCGACGGCGGTGAAATCCTGGACTCCGAGGGCTTCTTCGACACCGGCGACGTCGCGACGATCGACGAGTACGGCTACATGCAGATCACCGACCGAGCCAAGGATGTCATCAAGTCCGGCGGCGAGTGGATCAGCTCCATCGAGATCGAGAACATTGCGGCCGGACATCCCAAGGCCGAGCTGGCGGCGGTGATCGGCGTGGCTCATCCCAAGTGGGATGAGCGCCCCCTTCTGATGGTCAAGCTTCGCCCTGGCGAGTCCGGGACCCGAGAGGAGTTCCTGAAGTTCCTGGACGGCAAGATCGCCAAGTGGTGGACGCCCGACGACGTCGTCTTCGTGGATGACATCCCCCTGGGCGCCACGGGCAAGATCGACAAGAAGATCCTGCGCCAGCGCATGGTCGACTACGTCCTGCCGACCGTGGGCTGACCCGGCGCGCCGGCGGCGCAGTCTTGACCTCGATCAAGGCGGCGCCCGCCGCAGCGTGGAGGATGGGGGCCTCATCAGGAGGTTCACATGCCCCATCTTTCCCTCGCCGAGCAGGCCTATCTGCTGACCGCCTTTGGCGCCTTCGCCGTCTTCATCCTGGCGCTGGGCAGCGTCTCGACCCGCATCATGCTGGGTCGCAAGGACGCGCCGCCCAGGGGCTGACCGGCTCCGCCGGCGGCCCTCAGGGACGCCGGTAGGTTGCGCCCGGTCCGGGCTCGCCATCGCAGGCCAGGACGCCCCGGCGCACCAGGTCGATCGCGTGGCCGAGCAGGGAGTTGGCCGCGGCCGGGTGCAGCCGCTTGTCCACCGCAGCGTAGAGTTCCGGCACCATGTCGGCGATCCGGCCGACCCCCTTGTCCACGCAGGCCAGGAACTGGGCCTCGCGACCGCGACGGTGCGCGGCGTAGGCGGCGATGAACGGGGCGACCTCGGTGATGGGCGGACCGTGGGTCGGCCACAGGGTGTCGAACCTCCGGTCCGCCACCTTCTGCAGGCTGTCCATGTAGGCGGTCATGTCGCCGCCGGGCGGCGAGACCACGGTCGTCGACCAGCCCATGATGTGATCGCCTGAGAACAGGGCGTTCTCCTCGTGCAGGGCGAAGCAGATGTGGTTCAGGGTGTGGCCGGGCGTGGCCACAGCCTCCAGCGTCCAGCCCGGTCCGCGGATGATCTCACCGCCCCGGATCACGATCTCCGGCCGGAAGCTCTCATCCTCGTCCGCCTCCACCACGATCCCGTCCGCGGCGCCGATCCGGGACGGGGGGCAGCCGTGTATGCGGGCGCCTGTCCGGGCCTTCAGGGGGCCGGCGAGGGGGGAATGGTCCGAGTGGTGGTGGGTGATCAGGATGTCGGTAATGGTCTCCCCGGCGGTGGCCGCCAGGATGGCCTCGAGGTGGTCGTCCAGGTCCGGGCCGGGGTCGATGACCGCCACCTGTCCCCTGCCGATGATGTAGGTGCCCGTGCCCAGGAAGGTGAAGGGGCCGGGGTTGTTCGCGACCACGCGGCGGATCAGGGGCGAGACCTGGTCGCAGGCGCCGTACTCGAAGGTGATGTCCTTGACGAAGGGGATCATGGGGCCGCTCACATCGGCCGGGGCAGGACGGCGGAGAGGTCGTAGCCGGCCCCGGCGGCCAGGGCGACCAGGGCCTCCCGGTCATGGTCGCCGGCCCTCAGGGACCCCAGGGCCCAGGCGGTGACGGACCGGGTGCCCGAGCGGCAATAGGCCAGCACCGGGCCGGGCGCCTCAGACACGGCGGCGAAGACGGCGTCGGCCGTCGCGGCGTCCGGCATGCCGGCGAAGGGGATGTGCACGAACTCCAGGCCCGCCGCCTGGGCGGCCGCATTCATCGTCCCGCCCGAGGGCTGGCCGGGACCTTCGCTGTCCGGCCGGTTGCAGACCACCCGCACGAAGCCCTGCTGTGCGGCGGCGGCCATGTCCTCTGGCGCGAGCTGTGGCGCGACGGAAAGGCGCTCGGTGACGCGGTGGAACTCGGACATGGACCCATCCTCCTGACTCCCCGCCCCTCGGATTACGGGCGGGTGCGTTGACATCATCGGGGGGGGATGGAAGTTTCGCAATCGTCAGGCCCGCAAAAAGACCTCGTCACGGCTCCCCCATGCTGCGCTTCATCGGTCGACGTCTTCTCGTGGCGGGGCCCACCTTGCTGGTGGTGATCACCCTGGCCTTCTTCATGATGCGGGCGGCCCCGGGAGGGCCGTTCGACTCAGAGCGGCGCCTGCCGCCGGCGGTGGAGCAGAACCTCAAGGCCCGCTACGGCCTCGACCGGCCCCTTCCGGAGCAGTTCCTCGCCTACCTCGGCGGCGTGGTGCGCGGGGATTTCGGTCCGTCGCTGAAGTACCCCGACAAGACCGTGGCCGACATTCTGAAACAGAACGCCCCCGTCAGCCTGAAGCTGGGGCTGGCCTCCATGATCCTCGCCCTGGCGGTGGGGGTCTCTCTGGGCGTCCTGGCGGCCCTGCGGCGCAACGGGATCCTGGACGTCGGCGCCATGGGCCTGGCCATACTGGGGGTCTGCGTGCCGACCTTCGTCACGGCGCCCCTGCTGATCCTGCTGTTCGGGTCGACCCTGCAGTGGCTTCCCAACGGCGGATGGAACGGCGGGGCCCTGCCCAACATGATCCTGCCGGTCATCGTCCTGGCCCTGCCTCAGGCGGCCATACTGTCGCGCCTGACCCGGGCCGGGATGATCGAGGCCCTGGCCGCCGGCCATGTCCGCACCGCCCGGGCCCGGGGCCTGCCGGAGGCCGCCGTCGTCCTGCGCCACGCCCTGCGCCCGGCCCTGACCCCCCTGGTCAGCTATCTGGGCCCCGCCGCCGCCGGCCTGCTGACCGGCTCCCTGGTGGTGGAGAAGATCTTCAACCTGCCGGGCCTGGGGAAGTTCTTCGTCATCAGCGCCCTGCAGCGGGACTACACCGTGGTGATGGGCATGATCGTGGTCTATGCGGGCCTGGTCCTCTTCCTGAACCTGCTGGGCGACCTGATGCTGGCCGTGGTCGATCCCCGGGTGCGCCTGTCATGACCGACCTCGCCACCCATCCGACGCCCGCTGCGCGCGGCCGCAGCCTGACAGACGACGCCATTGCGCGGCTTCGGGTCAATCGCGCCGCCACCCTCAGCCTGGGGGTCCTGGTCCTCCTGACCCTCTTCGCCCTGTTCGGTCCGCTCCTGAGCCCCTGGCCCTACGACCAGGTGAACAAGGACCATGTCTGGGTCCCGCCCCTGACCGATGGCCACCTCCTGGGGACCGACGCCCTGGGACGGGACCTGCTGGCGCGCCTCGCCATGGGCCTGCGCGTCTCCCTCGCCATCGGACTGGTCGCCACCCTGGTCTCCCTGGTCATCGGCGTCGCCTGGGGGGCGACCGCAGGCTACATTGGCGGCGCCGTGGACGAGGCCATGATGCGCATTGTGGACGTTCTCTACGCCCTGCCTTTCATCTTCTTCGTCATCCTTCTGATGGTCGCCTTCGGGTCGAACATCCTTCTGATCTTCGTGGCCATCGGCGCCGTCGAGTGGCTGACCATGAGCCGGATCGTCCGCGGACAGACCCTGTCGCTGAAGCAGAAGGAGTTCATCGAGGCGGCGAGGGCTGCAGGCCTCGGGCGGATGTCCATTGTCGCCCGGCACATCATCCCCAACCTCCTGGGGCCGGTGGCGGTCTATGTCACCCTGACCATCCCGGCGGTGATCCTGGCCGAGAGCTTCCTGTCCTTCCTGGGTCTGGGCGTCCAGCCGCCCATGGCCTCGCTCGGCACCCTGATCTCGGCGGGCGCCCAGGACATGGAGATGGCCTGGTGGCTGCTGGTCTTCCCGGCCCTGGCCATGGCCGCGACCCTGGCCGCCTTCAACTTCATCGGCGACGGCCTGCGGGACGCCCTGGACCCCAAGGACCGCTGAAGGGCCTATTCCTCGCGGCTATTCCTCGCGACGGGCGCGGAAGGAGCGCTGGCCGTCGACGCTGATCAGATAGCTGCCAAGGGCGGCGGCCTTGATCACCACGCGGGAACCGGGCCGGGGCTCGCGGAGCAGGCTCTCAGTATCCGTCTGACGCCAGACCGCGCCGTGGTCCTGGCCATGGCGGCCGCGGCGCGGTCCTACGGCGGCGGCTAGAGCCCCCGGGTCACGGGGTGGCGGCCGGGGTCCGGACCGCCGCCGAGCCCGGCGGCATCCGGCTCCAGGCCATCTCGTCGAGAATCGCCTGGGCCCGCGGATCTCCCAGAAGCCAGGCCGAGGCGGCGAGCGTCCTCGCCGAGGCGGCGGAGACGCCGAACAGGCGCTCCAGGGCCTCGAAGGGCGAGCCCTCCGACGCCATCCACTTCAGGCGCATCTCCTGGTTGACGCCGGACAGGGCGCGGGCCCGGTCGACCGCGTCGTAGAAGCCCCCGATCTGGTCCACCAGGCCCAGCTCCCGGGCCTGGGCGCCGGTCCAGACCCGACCCTTGGCGAGGGACTCCACCCGCTCGATGGGCATCCGGCGACCCTCTGACACCCGGCCGATGAAGCGGGCGTAGATCTGGTCCATCCAGCGACCGAAGGCCGCCCTCTGGGCCTCTGTCAGGCCCGATCCCATGGCGAAGGCGGAGGCGTAATCCGAGCCCACGCCGACCTGGCGCAGATCCACGCCCACCCGGGCGAGGGCCTCGCCGAGGGCGATCTTGCCCCCGAAGACGCCAATGGAGCCGGTCAGGGTGGTGGGCTGGGCGACGATGGCCGAGGCGTTGGACGAGATCCAGTAGCCGCCGGAGGCGGCGTAGGGGCCCATGGAGACCACGACGGGCTTGCCCGCCGCCTTGGCCGCCTCAACGGCGCGCCGGATCTGCTCGGAGGCGGTGTCCGATCCGCCGGGGGAGTTGACCCTCAGCACGATGGCGCGGACGTCCTTGTCCTCGGTGGCGGCCCGGATGGCGTTCTCCAGGAGGTCGGAATAGATGGCGCCCTCGGCGGCGAAGGGGTTGGCCCCGCCGTCCCCGCCAGTGATGATTCCGCCCTCGGCGGTGACCACGGCGATGGCCGGACCGGTCAGGGACTTCAGGTCCCGCTGGCTGCGGGCGTATTCGCGCAGGTCCCGGAACTCCGCGTCCTTGCCGGCGCGGTCCGTCAGCTGCTTGCGGGCGGCGTCGAGATAGTCGACCCGGTCAATCAGGTTGAGCCTGAGCGCCTCCTCGGCCATCAGCGGCCCGGACTCCAGGGCCGCCTTCAGGCTGGCGGGAGACTGCCGGCGGTCCGCCGCCGCCCGGTTGAGGGCCGAGCCGTAGATCGACTCCAGCATGGACTGGGTCGCCTCGCGGTGGGCGGCCGTATAGTCGGACTGGAGGTAGCCGTTGACGGCGTTCTTGAACTCCTTGCGCTGCTCGTACTCGGCCCGCACGCCATAGCGGTCGAAGAGGCGCTTCAGGAAGATGTCCTCGGAGACCAGGCCCGTGGCCTGCAGGGAGGCGCCGGGTTGCATCCAGACCTGGCCGCCCGCCGCCGCCAGCATGTAGGTCGAGGGTGTCGCGCCGGCGGGATAGACCCCCTGGCTGAAGACGATCACCGGCTTACCGGTCTTGCGGAACCGCCGGAGCGAGTCGGCGATCTCGTCGGCTGTGGCCGGCTGCATGCCGGTCTCCGGCAGGCGGACCAGGAGGCCGCGAACATGGTCGTCGGTCTCGGCCCTCCGGAGCGTGGTGACGATCTTCAGGACCGACAGGCTGGGCTGACCAAAGCTGGCGAAGGGATTGGCGCTGTCCTGGTCGGTGATCACCTCGCGCAGGTCCAGCTCCACCACGGTGCGCGCCGGGGTGGGTTCGGGGCCCGAGGCGCCGGCTGCGATGGCGATGAGCAGGATGGGTATGCCGACCAGGAAGAGCAGCAGGCCGGCGAAGACGCCGCACATGGTCAGGAGGAAGTGTTTCATGGAGCGCCCGGGGAGGGATCAGGGAAGGAGACCCTACCCCGGGACGCGGCGCGCGCCAATGGAGGGGGCGGACCTTCTGGACCTTCCCGACGTTCCGGGGCCCTCACAGGAACTGGGCGAGACCGAAGACGCGCGTGAAGTCCCTGGCCCGGGCGTCGGCCTCCCGAATCCAGAAATAGAGCCGACCGTTCTGGATCCAGTCGAAGCCTGCACCGGGATCGCTGTCGACCTGCAGGAGGAGCCTCCAGTCTTGCGCGGCCTCCAACTCCGCCGGGGTGGGATCGTCCTCGCCGACCTTGCGCAGGTCGCAGCCGCGGGCGGCGGCAACTGCGCATTGGACCTCCATGTCATCTCCCTGGAGGTTCCCGGGATAGCCGCCGATCTGGTGGGCGGGCTCGGGCGACAGGAAGCCGAGTATGGCGGCGTCCAGGGTCCGCTCCTCGTCGCGGGTCAAACCCCTCCAGTCGATCTCGACGCGCTCATCGGCGAAGGAGGTCCTCGGCTGGAAGGTGAGGGGAAAGGGGGCGATCCGGCTACGGGGTTTCAGGTCCGCCGGCGGCTCAAGGGGCGCACCCTCGCCCGTCTCCCAGCGGACGACGCAGGCCCCCGGCTGTTCCGGTTCGAAGTCCTGCGTGCGGGCGCCCATGTCGAGAAAGACGTGCAGCCGTCCCTCCGCCGGCAACCAATCCGGGCCGCCGGCGGCGCACACTTCCGCGAGGTCGATCCGGGCCAGGTGGGCCATGGGGAGGCCGCCGAACCGGGGCCAGTCGCCGGTGATCTCCGGCGCCCCTCCGAACCGGGTCTGTCCCCCGCCGCCGGG
The DNA here is from genome assembly GCA_020402585.1 of Phenylobacterium sp. Classification (GTDB taxonomy): domain Bacteria; phylum Pseudomonadota; class Alphaproteobacteria; order Caulobacterales; family Caulobacteraceae; genus Phenylobacterium. The sequence continues at coordinate 47,702 of JADBZH010000038.1, forward strand.
AACCAGGTGAAGGCATGGCCGGGCTTCTGCATGGATCCGGTCCAGGATGGCCTGGACCCGCTCGGTCGGCGGGAGAACCTCCCGCGGCGGGCGGGCGAAGAGCCTGCCCAGAAAACTGAAAACACCCGCCATTCCGGACTCCCTCGTTGATCCTGCCACTGCGACCTTTCGTTCCTATTCTGTTCGAAATACGGCGCGCCGCCACCCTCATTTCGATTTCGCGGTCGAATTCCGGCTGGAGTTCTCGACGCTGTCAGCCGTCCTGGAGGCGGCCAAAGTCGGGAAGGCCTTTTGCCAGTCGGTTGTCCCGTACCAAATGCGCCGGATGGGATCATATCGGGGTTTTCCCGGCCAAGTCCCATGCAGACGTCCGTGAACCTCCTTGGGGAGGACCTTCAGGAAGAGGTAGTGATTCCGCCAATCCTGGACAGATCGACCCAGGCCATCGAGGGGAATGGAGTGGTGGACCTCCTTTCCGGGTCCCGTAAGGCCCGCCTTCTTGATCATCTTTTGCGCTGCGCCGGCGGTCACGGACCCCTTCTTTAAGACCCCAATGCCAAGTTTCGCGGCCTTGGCGCCCTTGATCAATGGCCCAGCGGGCGTGACATCCGCGATGGCGAGTGCGGTGTTCACGCCGGCGCCGACCAGGTTTCCTTCCTGCAGGTCCGCCGCCGCCTGCCAGGCCGGCCCGACGACCGGGAACAGTGACGCTACGGGGCCTGGCTGACGAATCCTGGGCAGGCTGTCCAGAATGTCCGGGTCAGCTTCGACAAGGTCCTGTGGAGGCGCCGAGCCATAGTCTTGAGTCTCCTGCATCCTCCGGATGCGCGCCATCTCGCGATCATAAGGCTCTCCCTCGGGGTCAGGGACCTCACGAGGCTGGCCCTTGGGCATCTTCGCCATATCTTGCTCCGCTAAGGTTCACGCCGGATCGGGGCGGTCCCTCCGGGTCCCGATGGGTGTCTCACGGTGACTGGAGGCGGCAAAACAAAACATGAACATTTCGCGCGAGACCGGGTCTCGGGCGGTGATCATTGGGGGCTGGGGGGAAATGGTCGGAGTGGCAGGATTTGAACCTGCGACCCCCGCGTCCCGAACGCGGTGCTCTACCAGACTGAGCCACACTCCGACTAAGGGGCCGGCTTATAGAGGACCGGGCGCCGGGTCGCAAGCGAGGCGGAGGCGTTGCATCCCGTCCGGCCTTGGGCTATTCCGACGCCCTCGCGCGGCCCATCTGCGTCGCCGTTCCTGCTGGGGAATGGTGTAATGGTAACACAGCGGTTTTTGGTACCGTCATTCTAGGTTCGAGTCCTAGTTCCCCAGCCACGAACTCCGGTCTTCCCGCCCTTATGCGCCTGGCTGTTCAGGGCCGCGCCTGGCCGTCCACGGCCCAGAGGGCGAAGGCGTACTCGAGGGCCGTCTCCTTCAGGTCGTCGAACCGTCCCGCGGCGCCGGCGTGGCCGGCCTCCATGTTCATCTTGAGCAGGACGGGGCGGCCGCTCGTGGAGGCCGGGCGCAGGCGCGCCACCCACTTGGCCGGCTCCCAGTAGGTGACTCGGGGGTCTGACAGCCCGCCCGTCGCCAGGATGGCCGGGTAGGGCAGGGCGGCGATGTTGTCGTAGGGGCTGTAGGCGGCGATCGTGTCGTAGGCCGCCGGGTCGGTCAGGGGGTTCCCCCACTCCGGCCATTCGGGGGGCGTCAGGGGCAGGGAGGCGTCGCTCATGGTGTTGAGGGCGTCCACGAAGGGGACGGCGGCGACGATCCCGGCGAAGAGGTCCGGCCGCAGGTTGGCGACGGCGCCCATCAGGAGCCCCCCCGCCGACCCGCCATAGGCCACCGTATTGGCCGGTGCGCCGTAGCCCTGGCGGTGGAGGTGCTCGGCGCAGGCGATGAAATCCGTGAAGGTGTTCATCTTGCGCTCGCGGCGACCGTCGAGGAACCAGCCGCGCCCCTTCTCCGCGCCGCCCCGGACACAGGCCCGGGCCCAGATCCAGCCCCGGTCCACCAGGCTGAGGGCGCGGATGGAGAAGCTGGCCTCCTGGCTGATGCCGTAGCTGCCATAGCCATAGAGGAAGAGGGGCGCGGCGCCGTCGAGCTTCTGGCCCTTCCGCATCAGGACGAAGATGGGAATCTCGGTCCCGTCGGCGGCGCGGGCGTTCAGGCGTCGCGTCTCGTAGCGGGCGGGATCGTGGCCTGAGGGGATGTCCTGGGTCTTCACCACGGTCCGGGTGCGGGCCGCCATGTCGTAGTCCACCCAGCTGCGGGGGGTGGTCATGGAGTTGTAGACAAGGCGCAGGACGTCGGTGTCGTACTCGAGCCCCGGATCGAGATCGAGGGCGAAGGCCGGTTCGTCGAAGGCGACGGCGTGCTCCTCGCCCTGGGCGTTGCGGATGACGATCCGGTTGAGGGCGTCGGCCTTCTCCAGCCGCACCAGCCAGCGCTTGAAGGCCAGGACGCCCTCGATCAGCACTCCGGGCCGGTGGGGGACCATCTCGCGCCAGGCGGCGCGGCCCGGCGTGGCCTCCGGGGCGGTCACCAGCTTGAAGTCGACGGCCCCGTCCGCATTGGTGCGGATGACGAAGCGGTCGTTCCAGTGCTCCAGGTCGTAGAGCACCCCCTCCCGCCGCGGCTCCAGGGGAACCGGCGCGGCGGTGGGCTGGTCGGCCGGGATCAGCAGGACCTCGCTCGTCTCCTGGTTGCCGCAGGAAATCAGGATGAAGCGGTCGGAGGCGCTGCGCCGGACCCCGATGAAGAAGCCTTCGTCGCGCTCCGTGTAGACCAGCACGTCGTCCGCGGCGGTCCCGCGCACCGGACGGCGATAGATCCGCGCAGGCCGACCGTTGTCGTCCCGCCAAGTCCAGAACAGCCAGGCGCTGTCAGGGGAGAAGGTGAAGTCGCCGGTCGAGCTCTCCACCGGGGAGGGAAGGACCTTCCCGGTTTCGAGGTCGCGAATGCGGATGCGGTAGACCTCCGAGCCCTGCTCGTCGACCGCCCAGGCGTAGAGGCGATGGTCGGGCGAGTGGCCCGCCGCTCCGACGCTGTAGAAGGCCTTGCCCTTGGCCTCGGTCTCCTCGTCCAGGAGGATCTCCTCCGCCCCGCCAGCCCGGGGGCGGCGGACATGCAGGGGGTGCTGGGCGCCGGCGGCGTAGCGGGTGGCGTAGGCGAAGGGACCGTCGGGCTCGGGCGCCGAGGCGTCGTCCTCGCGGATCCGGCCCTTCATCTCCTGGAACAGGGTCTCCTGGAGCGGCTCGGTCGGCGCCAGGACCGCCCGCATGTAGGCGTTCTCGGCCTCGAGGTACTGGCGGATTTCCGGCTTGAGGACCGACGGGTCGCGCAGGACCTTCTGCCAGTCCGGATCCTTCATCCAGGCGTATTCGTCCGTCCGGGTCCGGCCCAGCTGGGTGATCGTGACGGGGTCGCGGCGGGGGACGGGCGGGGCCGGGGCGGTCATGGGGCGTGGACTCCGTGGCGCCGCGGCCGAAGGGGCGGCGAAGGCCAGGGCGGCGGCCCCGGCGAGCCAGTCTCTGCGGTTCATGGCGCGCATCCCGTTCAGGAGAGGGCCGGGGCGACGCAGGCGCCGCCCCGACGGACGGGCCTCAGCCCGCGTAAAGGATCGACATGGTCTCGGCCACGCAGGCGGGCTTGGACTCGCCTTCGATCTCGATCGTGCACTCGTTGCGGATCTGCACGCCGCCGGCCTTGGCCTCGACGCCGATCAGCTTCTGGCGCATGCGCACGCGCTTGCCGACCCGGACCATGTTGATGAAGCGGACCTTGTCGGAGCCGTAGTTGATGCCGCGGCTGACGCCCTTCACGGGCAGCATGCCGGCGCCGAGGAAGGGGATGAGCGACAGGGTCAGGTAGCCGTGGGCGATGGGGCCGCCCATCTCACGGGTGGCGCGCTCGACGTCCACGTGGATCCACTGGTGGTCGCCGGTGGCCTCGGCGAACTGATTGACCCGCTCCTGGCTGATCTCCACCCAGTCCGAGACGCCGACTTCCTGGCCGACGAGACCGGGCAGGTCCTTGATTTCCACGGGGTTCATGTCGCGCTCCCTCAAAATTGTTGCAATCGCGCCGCTAGCGATAGCATCCGCCGCCGACCGTGCAAGCGGGCTTTGCCCGGAGGGCGGGTCCGCCTTAAGGAAGGACGCCCTGCAGGAGCCTACCGATGCAACGCGCGCTCAGCGTCAGCCGCATGACCGGCAATTTGTCTACCTTCCCTGACTGGTACCAGGCCATCGTCCGCGAGGCTGACCTGGCCGAGGTCTCGCCGACCCGGGGCGCCATGATCATCAAGCCGTGGGGCTACGGCGTCTGGGAGCGAATCCAGCAGACCCTCGACCGCCGGATCAAGGAGACCGGCCACGAGAACTGCTACTTCCCCCTCTTCATCCCCCTGTCCTTCTTCGCCAAGGAGGCCGATCACGTCGAAGGCTTCGCCAAGGAGATGGCGGTGGTCACCCACCACCGGCTCAAGCAGGTGGACGGCAAGCTGGCGCCCGATCCCGACGCCCGGCTCGAAGAGCCGTTGGTGGTGCGTCCGACCTCAGAGACCATCATCGGCGACGCCTTCTCGCGCTGGATCAAGAGCCATCGGGACCTGCCCGTGCTGATCAACCAGTGGGCCAATGTCGTGCGCTGGGAGATGCGCACGCGCCTGTTCCTGCGCACTTCGGAGTTCCTCTGGCAGGAGGGCCACACCGCCCACGCCACCGCCGAGGAGGGCCGGGAAGAGACCCTGAAGATGCTGGAGGTCTATCGCGAGTTCTCTGAGACCGTCCTGGCCATGCCGGTGGTCGCCGGCGAGAAGCCCGAGAACGAGCGCTTCCCCGGCGCCGACAAGACCTTCTCCATCGAGGCCATGATGCAGGACGGCAAGGCCCTGCAGGCGGGCACCTCGCACGACCTGGGAACCCACTTCGCCGAGGCCCAGAACATCCGCTTCCAGAACTCGGCGGGTGAGCTGGTGCACTGCCACACCACCAGCTGGGGCGTCTCCACCCGCCTGATCGGCGGCGTGATCATGACCCACGGCGACGACGACGGCCTGCGCCTGCCCCCCGCCATCGCCCCCCGCCAGGTGGTGATCGTGCCCATGCTGCGCGACAAGCCCGAGGACGCCGAGGTCCTGGCGGCGGGCGAGGCCCTGGTGAAGGCCATGGGCCAGGTGATCGCCCTGGGCGAGCCGGTACGGGCCCTGCTCGACACCAAGGCTCAGAAGTCGGCCGAGAAGCGCTGGAACTGGGTGCGCCGCGGCGCGCCGGTGATCATCGAGCTGGGCCCCCGCGACGTGGCGGGCGGGACCATCAGCTTCATGCGCCGGGACCGCCTGCGGGACGGCGACAAGGTGGCCAGCCAGTCGATGAGCCGCGAGGACTTCCTCGCTGGGCTCCCGGCCCTGCTCGCCGAGATCCAGCAGGGGCTGTACGAGGAGGCCAAGGCCCGGCTCGTGGCGAACATCCGCACGGACATCACCACCTTCGACGAGATGGCCGCCTTCTTCGGGGCCGCCGCCGCCGATGACGAGGAGGCGACCGCCTTCCGCGGCTGGGTGCGCGCGCCCTGGGCCCGGCCGACCGGCGATGAGCTCGAGGCCCTCGAGCAGAAGCTGAAGGCCCTCCGCCTGACCCTGCGCAACGCCCCCATGGACCAGCCTGAGACCTTCGGCCCCTGCCTCTTCACGGGGCGGCCGGGCGTGGAGGAAATCCTGATCGGGCGGGCGTACTAGGGGCGAAGCTTCGACTCGGTTGACCCCCTCCGGCCCGGGGCGGCGCCCCGGTCCACCTCCCCCTTGGGGGAGGAATTACTGAGCCATTGCTCCCCCAAGGGGGAGCTCCCGGCGAAGCCGGGTGAGGGGGTCAATGGCCTTGCCGTGACCCCGTCAGGGGATCAGACGATCTTGGAGCCTTCCTTGCCCCAGTAGGCGTCGCGGATCAGGCGCTTGTAGAGCTTGCCCGTCGGGTGGCGGGGGAGCTCCTCCATGAAGTCGATGATCCGCGGGCACTTCACGTGGCTGATGTTGGCCCGGCAGAATTCGGCGATCTCGGCGCGGAAGGCGTCGTTGGCGTCGGCCCAGTCGGCGGGCTGGATCATCGCCGCCACCTGCTCGCCCATCTCCTCGTGCGGCGCGCCGACGACGGCGGCGTCGGTGATCTTGGGATGGGTGATCAGCAGGTTCTCGAGCTCCTGCGGATAGATGTTCACCCCGCCGGAGATGATCATGAAGCTCTTGCGGTCGGTGAGGTAGAGGAAGCCCTCCTCGTCCACCCAGCCCACATCGCCCAGGGTGGTCCAGCCGTGCTTGTTGGTGTTCTCGGCGACCTTGTCCGGGGCGTTGTGATAGGCGAGCGGGGCGCCGCCCGCGAAATAGACCGTGCCTTCGGTGCGGGGCGGGACCTCCTCGCCATCCTCGCCGACGATCTTGACCTCGCCCATGACCGAGCGTCCGACCGTGCCCTTGTGGGCCAGCCAGTCCTCCGGGCCGACATAGCAGAAGCCGTTGCCCTCTGAGCCGGCGTAGTACTCGTGGACGACCTTGCCCCACCACTCGATCATCTGTTCCTTGACCGGGACGGGGCAGGGGGCGGCGGCGTGGACCGCCGAGCGGATGGAGGAGACGTCGTACTTCGCGCGGACCTCGGCCGGCAGCTTCAGCATGCGCACAAAGTGGGTCGGCACCCACTGGCCGACATCGATCCGGTAGCGCTCGATCAGGGCGAGGGCGGTCTCGGGGTCGAACTTCTCCATGACCACCACCGTGCCGCCCATGCGTTGGACGGACATGCACCAGCGCAGGGGGGCGGCGTGATAGAGCGGCGCCGGCGAGATGTAGATGCTGTCGGGCCGGAAGCCGAACAGGCCCTGGGCCATCATGGCCAGGGTGTTGGGCTCGTCGATGGGGGCGCCGGTCAGGGGGGGCTTGATGCCCTTGGGTCGGCCGGTGGTGCCCGACGAGTAGAGCATGTCCGCGCCGGCGGTTTGGTCGGCGATGGGCTCGGCGGGCATGGCGGCGCGCGCGGCCTCGAAGCTCTCGTAGGGCGCCCGCGGCTCGCCCACCATATAGAGCTTCACGCCCGGGATGAGGGCTGGAAGCTCATCAATCACGGGGCCGACGCCGGCGGAGGTGATCAGCACCTTCGCCTCGCAGTCGCCCATGATGTACTCGATCTCGCCGGCGGAGAGCTTGGACGAGATGCAGGTGAAATAGAGCCCAGAGCGCTGGGCGGCCCAGGCGATCTCGAAGTACCGGGGATGGTTGTCCAGCATGAGGGCGATGACGTCGCCGGTCTTCAGGCCGAGGGACCGGAAGAGCTGGGCGCCCTGGTTCGAGCGGTCGTCCAGTTCGCGGTAGGTGACGGTCTCCCCCGTGGCGCCCATGATGTAGGCGGCGCGATCCGGCTGGGTCCGGGCGTGGGTTGCGGGGTGCATGGTCATCCTCCTCGATCGTCGCCCGGTTGCGGGCCGCCGCTCATCCGGCTTGCGGCGTGCATATGCAGGTCTTGACGGGAGGTCCGTCAAGGCCGACCGATGCGCCGGAAACGCCACGGAGAGAAACGACCATGTCAAACTTCGAGACGATCCGCCTGGAAGTCGAGGACGGCATCGCCACCCTGACCCTGAACCGGCCGGACAAGCTGAACGCCTTCAACACGCAGATGATGCAGGAGATGATCGCGGCCTTCGACCAGACCGACGCCGACGACAGCGTCCGCGTGGTGATCGTCACCGGTGCAGGCCGCGCCTTCTGCGCTGGCGCGGACCTGTCCGCCGGGGCGGCGACCTTCGACTATTCCGCCCGGGGCGGAGAGGAGAAGGAGGCCCGGACCATTGAGGGCGTCCAGCGCGACGGCGGCGGCCTCCTGACCCTGCGCATCTATGACAGCCTCAAGCCCGTGATCGCGGCGGTGAACGGCGCTGCCGTCGGGGTGGGCGTCACCATGCAGCTGGCCATGGACATCCGCATGGCCTCGACAGACGCGCGGTATGGCTTCGTCTTCTCACGCCGGGGGATCAATCCCGAGGCCTGCTCGTCCTGGTTCCTGCCCCGGCTGGTGGGCGTCCAGACCGCCCTGGAATGGTGCTATTCGGGCCGGGTCTTCCCGGCGCAGGAAGCCCATGACCGGGGCCTGGTCCGGTCCCTGCACGCCCCGGAGGACCTGCTGCCCGCCGCCCGCGCCCTGGCCCGCGAGATCGCCGACAACACCGCCCCGGTCTCCATCGCCCTGACTCGCCAGCTGATCTGGCGGATGGCCGGGGCAAGCCACCCGATGGAGGCCCACATGGCCGACAGCCGCGGCATCCAGGCGAGGGGCGCCATGGCCGACGCCAAGGAGGGTGTCGTGTCCTTCCTGGAGAAGCGCCTGCCGCGCTACCCGGACAAGGTTTCGACCGACCTGCCCAACATTTGGGAGCACTGGAGCGCGCCGAGGTTCCAGTGATGTCCCGCCTCCCCGGTTTCCCGAAGCCGGGGAGGCCATCGTTTCGACAAGAGTGTCGAAAAAGGCTTAGGAGCGTGAAAACGTAATTGGTTTGCAGTAATCCACATGTGAACGTCTTGCAGCCACCGCAGCAGAGCGCTATTGGCGGATTGCAGTCGCTCGTCAGCGACTCTTTTCTGTATTTCTGAGAGATGGAAGCCCATTATGGACGAGAAGACTGGCGTCATCGAAATGACCGCGGATATTGTCTCCGCCTACGTTGGCAATAATACGATCTCCGCTGCTGAGCTTCCTTCGCTCATCCAGAGCGTCCACCGCGCCCTGGCCGGGGTCAGTGGCGGGGCGGAACCCGTCGAGGCCGCTCCCCGCGACCCCGCCGTGCCCGTTCGGCGGTCGATCACTCCTGACTTCATCATCTGCCTTGAGGATGGTCGCAAGTTCAAGTCGCTGAAGCGCCATCTCCGGACAAAGTACAACATGAGTCCGGAAGAGTACCGCGCCAAGTGGGGTCTTCCCAAGGACTATCCCATGGTGGCGCCCAACTATGCCAAGGCGCGCTCTGATCTTGCCAAGCAGATGGGTCTTGGTCAGGGGGGGCGCCAGGCCCCGCGCCGCCGCGGCAAGGCCTGACCCCAGACCTTCCAGATTCCGGGACAAGAAAGCCCGGCCGCATCTGCGGCCGGGCTTTTTCGTGACGCTTCGTCCCTGAAAGCGTCTCGTTAACCAATTTTCGCTTGCCCGCGATTCGCGCATCAGGCGATAAACGATTCGTTAGGAATCCAAGGGGTTGCAGGGGACTCTGAAGATGGTGTCGGAACTTGGCGCGACGGCCCAGGTGGAGGGCGCGCAGGAGGCGCTTTACGCCTACTGGGCCGGCCTGCGGAAGGATGGGCGCCTGCCGTCCCGGGCGGACGTGCGCCCTGGCGACATCAAGTCGTTCCTGCCCATGCTCAGCCTGACCGAGGTCGGTTCAAACGGTCGTTTCCGGGTCCGGCTGGCGGGCACCGGTCTCTATGCCGTCTATGGCGCGGAAATCACGGGTCAAACCCTTGCAGAGATTTATGCGGGTCCGGCTGCGGACTACTGGCGGCGGGAGCTGGAGGCCATCATGAAGGACCGACGTCCGGCCATTGGGGTTCACTCCCTCGGCTGGCGTGGCGCGCCGCACCTGTCCGTCCTCTGGATGCGGCTGCCTCTCGCCACCAATGGCGCTGATGTGGACATGATCCTGGGCTATGACGTGGTGCTCGGCGGTGAACGGGCGATGGGCCTGGTTTCGGGCATCCGGGCCGCCTGACCGCCCACGCGGCCGTCGGACCGGACTTCAGCGCCCTTCCAGCCGCCCCCGCGCATCGCGACGCATGCGCTCCGCCATGGCGGCGAGTCCGTTGGACCTCTGCGAAGACAGGTTCCCGGAGAGGCCGAGCCGGCCAAGTGCGGCTGCGGCGTCGAAGTTAGCGATCTCTTCCGGTCGCAGCCCCGAGACCAGGTTCAGGAGCAGGGCGATCAGCCCGCGCACAATGTGCGCGTCGGAGTCCCCGCGAAACACCAGGGCGCCATCCGGAGCCGCCTCGGTGACCAGCCAGACCTGGCTCGCGCACCCCCTCACCCGGTTCGCCTCGGAACGCTCCGCCTCGGTAAGCGGGGCGAGGCTGCGGCCCAGGTCGATCACATGGCGATACCGTTCCTCCCAGTCGCCCAGGAGCTCGAATGTCTCGGCCAGGTCATCAAGGCGTTGATCGAAGGCGGCGGAAGCGGTCACGAGGCAGGGTCCTGTCGGCTGCCGGGCAGAGGCTTGCCGCTGACCGGAGGGCGTCCGGTCTAGGAGGGCCATCGCCGCTACGCAAGCGCCAAGCGCACCCGCGGGTCCGCGGGTTATCCACCGGGAATTCACAGGCCCGACTCCCGGGGTCCCGGCGTCGGCGGTAGCCTCCCCAAATGGCAGCGAGTCGGCCGGATCCGAGAGAACGACTTCGACGACCCGTCCCGGCGACGGCGGCGGGCGATGTCTTGGCAAGCCTGCCCGGGCAGACCTTCCGGCTGGATCCGGCGGGACGCATCCTGGAAGCCTGGGGGCCCGGCGTTCCGGGGGCGCCGCGCCTCTGCACCGGGGAAAGTCTCGCCGACGCCTTCCCTTGTCTCGGGCGCCCGGCCCTGGATCGGGCCCTGACCCTCGCCGGGGAGGCCGGCGTCGCCCAGGTCCGGCTCGCGACCCAGGCCGGCGGCGAGGCCTGGCTCGGGCTTGAGCTCTCCCGAGGTCCCGCCGGGGACCTGGTCGGGAGGTTGACGGACCAGAGCGACCGGATGACCCATGAGGCCGCCCTCGAGGCCGCGGTCAGGGACGCCGAGTCCCGCAGCGCCGGCAAGTCCCGGTTTCTCGCCAACATGTCCCACGAGCTCCGGACCCCCCTGAACGCCATCATGGGGTTCGCCGACGCCATGCGCGAGGAGGTGCTTGGCCCCCTGCCGCCAAGTTACCGCGGTTACGCCGACCTGATCCACGAGTCCGGCGAGCTGCTCCTTGAGCTCATCAGCGATGTCCTGGACATGTCCCGGATCGAGGCGGAGCGCCTGGAACTTCATCCCGAGATCTTTGACGCCCGGGAGGCTGCGGCGGCGGTCATCCGACTGATGCGCGGACAGATCGAGCGGGCGGGGCTGACCTTCGTGACCCCGGACATGCGCGAGAGGATCGAGGTCCTGGCGGACCGCCGGGCCCTCAAGCAGATCGCCCTGAATCTCCTGTCCAACGCCATCAAGGCCACCCCAACCGGAGGGCGGGTTGTCTTCTCCGTACACGCCGAGGATGGCGACCTCAGGCTCAGCGTGGCGGATACGGGGCGCGGCATCCTCCCCGAGGACCTGGACCGTCTGGGGCGTCCCTTTGAGCAGGCGGGAGATGCGGAACACAGGGCGTCAGGCACGGGCCTTGGCCTCAGCCTGGTCAAGGCCCTTGCGGGACTCCACGGCGGCGCCCTGTCGATCCGGAGTCGTCTCTGGGAAGGGACGGAGGTGACGGTTCGCCTGCCGGTCATCGTCGAAGACCACACTCAGCCGGAGCTGGACCTGAACGGCTCCCTGGCTCCCGGATCAAGTTCCCATAAGCGGGAACCGGTTGTCAGGCGCTCCGCCTGAAGCGGGCAGGCTCTAACCGGCCCTGATGGACAGGAAGGCCCGGGCCGCGGCGAAATCGCCGACCTCGAGGTAGACCTGACGGGATGGGCCCGAGGAGAACAGGAACTCGACCCGGATGGCCTCCCGGGGATCGAGGTCCGCCATGGCGGCTGCGGCTGCGTCCGGGAACCGGAAGGCCCAGCCGGAGGTCATCCCGGGCGGCAGGAGATCCGCCCCCGCCGGGGATCGGCTCTCGGCGGAGTAGGTCTCGAGCGGCCCCACCCGGGGCATTCGCCTCTGGAGGGGGAGGGTTTTCAGACCTTCCCCCCTGGTGTCGAGATAGGGGCCTGAGGTCAGCCGCCTGTCCCGCATGACGATCCTTGCGGCATAGGGGCGGGCGCCGTCCGGAAAGCTCGTCACCACCATCAGACTGTCCGAACCCACCCGACTGGCGATGCCGAGCCGCATCTGGATTCCGCCCTGGCGGACGTCCTGGCTCAGCCTCCAGAGCGGCCGCTGGGCGCTGACCGACCTGTCCGCCTTCCAGAGGCCGACATCCCCCGGAAAGTCCTGTCGCAAGAGCCGGGCGTATCCGGCGAAGCCGCTTCGGACCCGCTGGGCGGCGGTCCCGAGGTCTGGGGAGTTGCAGGGCGTGGACCTCGCGCGGGCCCGGGCCCTTTCTGCAATGCCCCGAAGGTCCTGGACCGAGCTGCCCCCCCTCAAGGCGGCGCCCCGGGCCTGCTCGCGGGCAGACACAAGGGCCGACTGGAGCTGAGGCGTGAAGAGGTCGCAGCGGTCGCCTGCCTCGGCCATCAGGCTTCGCTCGTAGTAAAGGTCCGTCGCCGCCGCGGCGGCCGTCCCGGCTGCGAACACCGCCGCCATCGCCATGCCCAGGGCGGCGGGATTGATGAGCGTGCGGGGATGGGGCATGGAAACTCCCTTCCTGGGTCCGACCGAGCCGCCTTCCTGGCGGGTCGCCTCCGGACGCACCTTAGACTAGCGACGAGACGCTTGAAATTCTCCACGGACATCTGGGTCGCCGCCCTCATTCGGCGTGTCGAGCTCGGAGGGGGCTTCGCCGTTGTGGTCCACAAGGGCGACGCGCGCGCGGGGTCAGTTCTCGTCAAGGTTGTAAACCGATCCAGCGGCCAGGTGCGGCTCTTCGCCGAGGCGACCCGCGCAGACGGGGAGACCGTCTGGATGCGGCCGTCGCGCGCCGAGAAGGAGGTGGACCTTGACGCCTACATCACCCGCGCCCGCCGCATCGATCCGGATCTCTGGGTCGTGGAGATCGAGGACCGGGAAGGCCGTCATTTTCTGACTGAAGACCTTGAGGAAGACTAGGCCATCCTCTGGATTTCGCGGCCGAACTTCCCTAGTTAAGGACCATCCGGGGTGTCCGCCGCACGGATCATTCCACCTTAGGGGGAGATGCTTCTTGCTTTTCCTGATGAATGACTGGGTGATGCAGTTCGACCAGAAGGCGATGGCCGACGACCTGCTGGCCTACAACCTCCGGGAGGTGACCTTTCCCCAGGTCCTGATCCTTGGCCAGGAACTCTATGCGCAGGATCCGCAGCTCCACCTGAGGCAGCACGTCCAGGCGCGGAGACTGGCCGCCCTTGTCATGGCCAAGCAGCCCGCCGTCAACGGCGTCCTCTTCGTGGCCCCGCACCCGGGTTGCAACTACAAGGACGTCGCTGTGCGCTACTGCAGTGTCGGCTACGACATGCTGGCACAGTTGATCAAGCTGCAGGAGACCCACAAGAGCGGCGCCTGGGCCAACAGGGAAGTCTGGAACAAGCTCGGGTACCGGACCGGGGCCTGACCGGGCGCAAGACAAATCCGCCCCTCTGAATTGCGCCGTCGGCGCCCTCAGGCTACCTCGACCGCATGAGCCAGTCCCCCGCCGCCGAGGCCGCCCGCCGTCGTACGTTCGCGATCATCTCCCATCCGGATGCGGGCAAGACCACCCTGACTGAGACCCTCCTGCTGTCGGGGGGTGCGATCCGGGCCGCCGGACAGGTGCGCGCGCGGGGCGAGAATCGCCGCACCCGATCAGACTGGATGAAGATCGAGCGCGAACGGGGCATCTCGGTGTCCGCGAGTGTGATGACCTTCGACCACCAGGGCCTGATGTTCAACCTGCTGGACACCCCGGGCCACGAGGACTTCTCGGAGGATACCTACCGCACCCTGACGGCGGCGGACGCCGCTGTGATGGTGCTTGACGCCGCAAAGGGGATCGAGCCGCAGACCCTGAAGCTGTTCGAGGTGTGCCGCCTGCGGGACATTCCCATCGTAACCTTCATCAACAAGATGGACCGGGAGGCGCAGGATCCCCTTGAGCTCCTCGACGAGATCGCCAGCAAGCTGGCCCTGAACCCGGCGCCGCTCTTCTGGCCCGCAGGGTCCGGCGGCCGGTTCAAGGGCATGCTGGACCTGCGCTCGCGTCTGTTCCTGCCCTTCGAGCGCTCGGCCGTCGAACGGGAGCAGGCTGGCCATCCGCCCCCCGTGCCCGGCGATGGCGCAGCCATGGACGCCTATCTGACGCCGGACGAGCGGGACGAACTTCTCGAGAGTTCGGAGCTCGTCCAGGGCGCTTCGCCCGCCTTTGATCCCCAGTCCTTCCTGGAAGGCCATATGACGCCGGTGTTCTTCGGGTCGGCCCTGAGGCGGTTTGGCGTGGAGCAGCTGTTGGACGGCCTGGGCGCCTACGCGCCGCCGCCAAGGCCTGTCGCCGCGCTCCGGACGGGCGCTGAGACCCACGTGGCGCCCGGCGATCCTGAGGTCAGCGGCTTTGTCTTCAAGGTCCAGGCGAACATGGATCCCAACCATCGGGACCGGATCGCCTTCCTGCGTCTCTGCTCCGGCAGGTTCCAGCGCGGCATGAAGCTCAAGGTCCAGAACACGGGACGCCAGCTCTCGGTGAATGCGCCGATCATGTTCTTCGCCTCGGACCGGGAGCTGGCCGAAGAGGCGTTCGCCGGCGACGTGATCGGCATTCCCAACCACGGGGTCCTGAGGGTGGGAGACAGCCTGTCGGAGTCCGGCGCCCTGCGTTTCGCCGGGCTCCCCAACTTCGCCCCGGAGATCCTGCAGAGGGTCCGGGTCAAGGATCCCCTGAAGGCCAAGCATCTGCGCCGCGCCCTGGAGGGGCTGGCGGAGGAGGGCGTGACCCAGCTCTTCCGCCCGTCCATCGGTTCAGACTTCATCGTGGGAGCGGTCGGACAGCTCCAGTTCGAGGTCATGGCGGACCGGCTCGCCAGCGAATACCAGCTGGAGGTGATCTTCGAGGCCAGCCCCTATGCCGAGGCCCGCTGGGTCACCGGATCGGAGGTGGACCTCTCGGCCTTCTCGGCCGCCTACCGCTCCGCCATGGCCGAGGACATCGACGCCCAACCGGTCTTTCTCTCGAAGTCGGGCTGGGAGACGGGCTATGTCGCCGAGCGCTACCCCGGAATCGCCTTTGCCCGAACCCGGGAACGAGGCTAGGCGCGCGGATGACGCAGCCAGTCCTGCTCTATGGCCATCCGCCGCCGGCCCTCTTCATGGAGCCGCCGGGCGCGATCCAGGTCTCGCCCCTGGAGCCCGCGGGCGCGGACCTGTCCGAGCCCCCCGCCTTCCTGTTCGGCTCAGCCCTGATCCTTGCGCCGCCCGGCCGGCTGGAGAGAGGTTGGGTGCTGGCCCGGGCGATTGAGGTCCTGCCTCCGGGCGCCGAGATCATCGCCCTGGCGCCCAGGGATCGCGGGGGCGCCCGCATTGCAGACTCCCTTCGCGGCTTTGGATGCGAAGTGGCGGATGAACCGCGCCGCAAGCACCGGATCTGCACTACCCGCCGTCCGGCCGTTCCGACGGGACTGCAGGCGGCCCTGGACGCCGGCTCTGCCCGGCTGGACCCGCGTCTTGGCCTTTGGACCCAGCCGGGCGTCTTCAGCTGGGACAGGTCCGACCCGGGCACCGCCCTTTTGCTAGAAGTCCTTCCGGCCCTTGAAGGTCGCGGCGCCGACTTCGGGAGTGGTCTTGGCGTCCTCGCCCTCCGCGCCCTGCAGAGCCCCCGGGTGACGGACCTGGAGCTGTGGGACATTGATCGCCGCGCCATTTCCTGCGCCCGCCGGAATGTCAGCGATACCCGGGCCGTCTTCCGCCATGCCGATGTCCGCCGGTCCGGCGGCGGCCAGGCGGACCTCGACTTCGTCCTCATGAATCCCCCCTTCCATGACGCGGGGCGAGAGGACCGGGCCCTCGGAGTGGCCTTCATCGAGGCCGCGGCCCGGAGACTGAAGCCGGGGGGAGCCTGCTGGGTGACTGCGAACCGTCACATGCCCTACGAGGCCGCCCTTGCCTCCGCCTTCCGGGACGTGCGCCTGGCGGCCGAGACCGGGTCGTTCAAGGTCTACGAGGCCCGGCGATGAACCGGCCCCCCGCTGTGAGGCTTGACCGTCTGCTGGCCAACCTGGGCTATGGCTCCCGGCGCGAGGTGCATGTCCTGGTGCGGGAGCGGACCGTCGTCCTCGACGGACAGGTCGTGACGGACGCCGGCGCCCGCATTGCGCTGACACGCGATCTCCCGGAACGACTGTCCATCCGGGGCGCGCCTGTGGACCCGCCGGCGCCGCTTGTCCTCATGCTGCACAAGCCCCCGGGCGTGGTCTGTTCGCACCGAGAGCCCGGTCGCAGCGTCTACGAGTTGCTCCCGACCCGCTGGCGCAGCCGGACTCCGGCCCTTTCGACCGTGGGCCGGTTGGACCTCGACACCACGGGACTCCTGCTGATCACAGACGACGGTCCCTTCCTGCACCGTGTCATTTCGCCACGATCCCACGCTCCAAAACGATACATTGCGACCCTGGAGTCGCCACTCCGGGGGGACGAGGCCGACATCTTTGCCCGGGGCGATCTTATGCTTGAAGGCGAAGAGCGGCCCCTGGCGCCTGCCTGGCTGGAAGTCCTGGAGCCTCGTCTTGCGCGGCTGACCATTACGGAGGGCCGCTTTCATCAGGTCCGGCGCATGTTTTCCTCAGTGGGAAACCATGTTGTCAGCTTGCACCGGGACAGAATGGGCGACCTGGACCTGCCGCCAGAACTTGCGCCGGGCGCCTGGCGGATCTTGAGCCCGGCGGAGTGCGAGTCCGCCCTCATTCAACCACAGGACGGACCCCTCCGATTGGCATGAACTTTGCAATTCAACCCCAGACTGCGTCCCGACGACCCGCTCCGGGACAATGCAGGCCGGAGCGTGTGCATGTTCGGACTGAACCGTCAGGTCAGGAAGCTGCTTGAGGAGCAGGGCGGCGGGTTGGCCCGGGAGGGCCTGACCGCAGACGATCCATCTTTGATTGAAGTCCTTCCCCTTGGCATGTTGCTGAACGAGGCGAAGGAGACTGACACGCTTGCGGGGCGGGCGAGCGGCCGCAAGCGGTCCATGCTGCGTCTGGACTCCGCCATCCTTTGGCTGGAAGTCACGCGCCGCAGCGGCGAGGTCCGCGCGCTGAGCCGGGCCGCCTCCGCCGCAGAGGGCGCCCTTGAGTTCTTCGGACCCAATTCGGCGGGCTGGGCCCGGGCGCGTTGCGAACAGGGTTACGCCGCCCTGTTGGGCGCAGAACTCTTCGGCGACGCGAGCCTGCTGGATGCGGCTGAGGACGCCTTCCAGGACGCCCTCTCCGGCTCCCGGCGCGGTCTTGTCGCGCCTCATTCGGAAATCGGCCTTCTCACCCTTGCCGGGCGACGGATGGTGGCGACGGGGGACGTCCAGGCGGCCCGGGTCGCCGCAGCGCGGTTCGCCCAGCCCATCGCCACCCTCAAGACCATGTCCCGCAGGATACGCGTGGCCCGGATGCTGTCTGTGGAGGGCCACATCCATCGCGCTCAGCTGCTGTGCGATTGGGGCTCGCGCCTCAGTGATGCGCCACTCCTCCGGGCCTCGGTGCGGGACACCCAGTCGGCCGCCTCCGGCCTCACACCTGACTTCGAACCCCTCACCATCGCCCGGATCGGGTTCGTCAGGGCCGCAGCGCAGATCGCCATTGGCGAGGTCGAGGAGGATGCCGAGATCTGCCTTGCCGGCGTGAACCTGCTGGATGGCGTCCTGTCAGACCTTCTGCTGGAACACAGCCCCCTTGACCGGGCGAAGGGAGAGTTCCTCCGTGCGCGCGGGCACCAGATCCTCGGGGAGATTTCGGGCGACGCCCTCAGCTTTGAGCGCGCGATCGCCTGTTTCGATCAGGTCGAGAAGATCACCCAGAACCGTGAAGGCCTCGTCATGAGGGCGCAGGCTGCGGCGCAAAGGGCCCTATGCCTGGCCCGTACAGCCGAGATCTCGGGGGACGTGGCGGTCCTGAACTCCGCGGAGCGGGCCCTCCGGTCTACGCTGGTGAGTGTCTCGGTCGCCCGGGACCCGGAATCCTGGGCCCTCCTGCAGCTCAATCTCGCGCGTCTCCTCCTCGCCAGGCTGGACATCACCCGGAAGGACCGTGGGGAGCGCGCCGGAGCGAGGGCGGCCCTGTCGTCCGCCCTTGACGTCCTGTCCGAGCGCAATCTGCGGGCGCTGGGACGCTCGGCCTCAAGGACCCTCGATCTTGTGGGCGCGGCGATGCAGGGCGGGGACGGTCTCCCGCCGTAGAAGGTTTCGGCTCAGGCTGTCAGGCTGTCCGGTCTTGGGCAGGGCCTCCCCTGCACGCCCCAGGCGAGGCCGAGGATGCTGCGGACCAGGGCCCAGATCCAGACCACCGCGACGGCGATCCCTGAGACGATGAGCAGCGGGATTCCGATCAGCACCACGGAGAACACCGCTCCCCAGAACATCGCGATGGCGGCCAGGGCCCAAGCCAGGAGCCCGATCCAGAAGGTCCGGATCTGGAACCGGTAATGGCTGCGGGCGATGGGCCCGGCCGCTTCCCTGGCCACGAGCGCTATGATCACACCGACGATGGCCGCGGGGGCGAATCCGAGCAGGGCGACAATGAACAGGCCATGGACCACGAGGACCAGCATCAGGTCCTCGACGGGGGACGTCGTATCGGGATGGGCGGTCATGTCGCCTGCCTTTCCAGGATGAGTTCAACTCCGGCCGCCTCAGCGTCCGGCGCCAGGGCCTCGGGCTTCAGGACCAGAACCCGGACCCGCCAGGCGCCACTATGCGCCAGGCAGGCCTCGGCCAGACGTTCCGCGAAGGTCTCGACAAGGTCGATATGGCCCTCGGCGGCGATCGCGCAAGCGGCGCTGACCACCGCCTCGTAGTTGACGGTATCCGAAAGATCCAAAACCCGCTGCTCGGACAGGTCGATCTCCACATCGATGGCGAGAGCCTGCGTTCGGCCCCGCTCGTGTTCATGGATGCCGATGCAGGCCTCCAGTCTGAGCCCACGGACAAGGACCTTCTGGCGGCGCGTCACGGACGGGGGCGTGGGGGAGGGCATGGCTCAGCCCAGATGCTGTCCGCCGTCGACGGCGATCATCTGTCCGGTCACGCTGGACGCCTCGGTCAGGTAGGTCAGGGCCCGGCCGATATCCACGGGATCGACGGCGCGCCCCAAGGGCGTGGACGCGGCCTCGGCATCGAAGTCCGCAGGCGACTGGTCGGGGTTGGCCAGCACCGGCCCCGGCCCGATCGCATTGACCCGGATGCGCGGCGCCAGGTCGATCGCCATCATTCGCGTGGCGGACCAGAGGGCCGCCTTTGAAAGGGTGTAGGAGAAGTAGTCCGGGCCCGGGGCCAGCACCCTCTGGTCGAGGATGTGGACGATGTGACCGGCCAGGCCCTGGGCCGCCATCTCCCGCGACAGCACAAGGGGCGCCCGAAGGTTGATGTTCAGGTGCTCATCCCAGGACGCCCGCTCGATCTCGGCGAAGGCGTCATTCCGGAACAGGGATGCGCTGTTGACCAGCAGGGTGACCGGGCCAAGCGAAGCGATGACACGGCGGACAAGGCCCGCCACCTCGGCTTCGTCGCTGAGATCGCAGGTAAAGAGACCTCCCGATCGTCCGGTCTCGCGCACTTCGGCCAGCGCCGCCCGGGCGTCGTCGTCCTCGCGGCGGCAGTGAATGGCGACGTCAAAGCCTGCGGCTGAGCAGGCTCGGACAAGCTCCCGGCCGATCCGGCGCGGCCCGCCAGTCACCAGGGCTGTGCCGCGAGCCGACATGGGCATGGCCTAGTCGAGCCGGCCCATGTCGATGATGTTCATCACGGCGAAGAACAGGAAGAATGGGATCACGATGAAGAGGGGGCTCATGGGGCTCTCCTTGCAGCAGGACGGGCTTTAGCTGCGGTCGCCGCACTTGTCGAGGCGGCCATGCTGCGCGCAGACTGCCCGAAGTCGCCCGGAGAACGTCATGCCTCTTTCGCCCATCGACACCGCCTCGTTCCGCAAGATCGCCATGGGCATAGACCGGCCGGAGGATGTGGTCGTGAGTGTGGAGGGTCGAGTCTTCGCCTCCGACCACCAGTGCGCCGTGGCCGAGATCCTGCCGGACGGGAGCTTTGTCCGCATGGGGCCGCAGGGCGGGGCGCCGAACGGGATCAACATGGACCGGGACGGCCGGATCCTGATCGCGAACTTCGGCATCTATGACCGTCAGGAGGGGCCTCTCCAGCGCTTCGATCCGGCGACAGGCGTCCACGAGACCCTGGTCTCGGAGGTCGGGGGCCTGCGCCTGACCAGCGCCAACTATCCGATCATGGACCGGGACGGGAACATCTGGTGCGCCAACTCCACCCATGCCGACACCTGGCCCCGGGCGCTGGACGGCCGGGCGGACGGGTTCCTGTTCGTCCTGAGGCCCGACGGGACCTGCGAGATCGTGGCTGAGGGCCTGAAGTTCCCGAACGGCCTGGCCCTCTCGGCGGACCACCGCCGGCTGTTCTGCGCCCAGACCTCGGCGGCGGATGTCCTGGTCTTCGATGTCCTGCCCGGCGGCCGGTTGGGCCCCGGGGTCCGCTATGGCCCCGTGCTTGGCCAGCTGGCGGGGCCTGGCCTTCCGCCCGCCCGGGAGGAAGATCTTGGCTATACAGACGGGGTCGGCATGGACGCTGAGGGCAACCTCTGGGTCTGCCTTCCAGCTGCGAACAAGGTCATCGCCGTTACGTCGTCAGGGGAGAAGGTGACCATGATCCACGACCCCTCGGGGGAGGTGGTCAACCACCCCACGAATGTGACTTGGGGCGGACCGGACCTCCGCGACCTCTATATCGGCTCCATCCGCGCCGGTTACGTCCTGAAGGGCCGCAGCCCCGTCGCTGGATTGGCCCTGGTGCATCAGGCTTGAGTCTGCCGGTTCAGAGTCTGAATCCCCCTTCCACGCGGGCGCCTGATCACTATTGTAAGTCCTGAAGGCGTCGCCGGACTCCCGGGCGCCCGCAAGAACCACATCCCGGAGGACGCCATGCGCGAGTACGTGAAATTCTATGTCGACGGCCAGTGGGTCGATCCGGTCGAGCTGAAGACCCTCGACGTCATCAATCCGGCCACCGAGGCCGTCTGCGGCAAGATCGCCCTGGGCTCGGCCAAGGACGTCGACAAGGCCGTCGCCGCCGCCAAGAAGGCCTTCAAGACCTGGTCCCAGACCACCCGTGAAGAGCGCCTCGATGTCCTGAACCGCATCCTGGCCGAGTACCAGAAGCGCTTTGGCGACCTGGCCGTCGCGGTCACCGAGGAAATGGGCGCCCCCGCCTCCCTGGCCCAGCGCGCCCAGGTGCCGATCGGCCTCGGTCACCTGTCCACCGCCATCAACGTGCTCAAGGACTTCAAGTTCGAGGAGCAGCGCGGCCCGACCCTGCTCGTCAAGGAGCCGATCGGCGTTTGCGGCTTCATCACCCCCTGGAACTGGCCGCTGAACCAGATCGTCTGCAAGGTGGCCCCGGCCATCGCCACCGGCTGCACCATGGTGCTCAAGCCCTCGGAAGTGGCGCCCTTCTCCGGGCACATCTTCGCCGAGATCATGGAGGCCGCAGGCGTCCCGGCCGGCGTCTTCAACATGGTGCATGGCGACGGCCCGGGCGTGGGCGTGGCCCTGTCCAGTCATCCCGACATCGACATGGTGTCCTTCACCGGCTCGACCCGGGCGGGGATCGAGGTGGCGCGCAACGCCGCACCGACCGTCAAGCGCGTGGCCCAGGAGCTGGGCGGCAAGAGCCCGAACATCGTCCTGGACGACGACGCCTTCGCCAAGGGCGTGGCCCGCGGCGTGGCCACCATGATGACCAACTCCGGCCAGTCCTGTAATGCGCCGACCCGGATGCTGGTGCCGAAGACCCGCATGGACGAGGCCATCGCCGTCGCCCGCGAGGCCGCCTCGCAGGTCACCGTCGGCGATCCCAACGGCAACTCGCAGCTGGGTCCGGTGGTCTCGGAGATCCAGTTCAACAAGATCCAGAAGCTGATCCAGGCCGGGATCGACGAGGGCGCGACCCTGGTCATCGGCGGCACGGGGCGGCCCGATGGTCTGGACAAGGGCTACTATGTGAAGCCCACCGTCTTCGCGAACGTCACCAACGACATGACCATCGCCGCAGAAGAGATCTTCGGGCCGGTCCTGTCGATCCTCGGCTACGACTCCGTCGACCAGGCGATCGATATCGGCAACGACACCGAGTACGGCCTGGCCGCCTACGTTCAGTCAGCTGACCTCGACAAGGCCCGGAAGATTGCTTCCAAGCTGCGGGCCGGTCAGGTGTCCATCAATGGCGGGGGCGGCGACATGATGGCGCCCTTCGGCGGCTACAAGATGAGCGGCAACGGGCGCGAGTGGGGCGACTACGGCTTCCATGAGTTCCTCGAGACCAAGGCCGTCCTGGGCTACGCGCCCCAGGCCGCCGAGTAAGACCAGCGCCGCCCCGGGTCCCAGATCCGGGGCGGCCGCTGCCTTTCCGATGACGACCCATCCAGAAGCCGACAGACTGCGTTCCCATGCCTGACGTGCCCAAAATCGTCCTGCCGGACCTCTCCAGCGCCGCAGATGTGGTCCGCCACCACGCCCGGGTCCGTCCGGAAGCGGTCGCCCTGGTCTTCCAGGAAGAGCCGATCACCTACGCCGAGCTGGACGTCCTTTCGTCGCGGTGCGCCAACGCCCTGATCGCCGCTGGCGTCCAGCCGGGCGACCGGGTCGGGACCCTGGCCCGGGGGAATGCGGACTTCTTCGTCCTCTGGTTCGGCTGCCTGAAGGCGGGCGCCTGCCTCAACCCCGTCAACTGGCGCCTGGCGCCCCCCGAAGTGGCCTTTATCCTGAAGGACGCCGGCTGCCGGCTGGCGGTGATCGGGGCGGACTATTCGGGAATGATCGAGGCCCTGGCCGGGGACCTGCCCGACCTTTCCACCCGTATCCAGTTCGAGCCGGGCCACGCCGCCTGGCCGGGCTTCCGCGACTGGATTGGCGCCCATTCCGACGTCGATCCCATGCGCACCGCCCAGGCGGATGATGACGTCATCCAGCTCTATACCTCGGGCACGACCGGCCTGCCCAAGGGCGTCCAGCTGACCGAGGCCAACTACGCCGCCTGCTTCAAGAGCGCCAGCACCGCCTGGGCCCTGATCGAGCCGGGCGACTCTGTCCTCGTCTGCATGCCGCTGTTCCATGTGGCCGGCGCCAACCTCGGCATTCTCGGCCTCCTTATGGGCGGGCGCTGCATCATCATGCGCGAGGTCGACATTGGCCTTATGCTGCGTCTCTTCGGCGAGCACGGCGTGCGCCATGCCTTCCTGGCCCCGGCCATCATCAACATGGTGCTCCAGCACCCCGAGCAGGCGCAGGCTGACCTGTCGCGCCTGGACTATGTCTATTACGGCGCCTCGCCGATCTCGGAGGAGGTCCTCACCCGCGCCCAGGCCCGATTTGGCTCGCGTTTCATGCAGCTCTACGGCCTGACCGAGACCATCGGAGGCGGCGCCTACCTGCCGCCGGAGGCGCATGATCCGGCGCTCGGGAAGCTGCGGTCCTGCGGCCGGCCGTCGCCGGGATTTGAGATCCGCATCCGCATCGACGGGCGTGACGCCGAAGTCGGCGAGGTGGGGGAGATCGAGATCCGGTCCGAGGGGGTCATGAAGGGCTACTGGAACCGGCCCGACGCCACCGCCCAGTCCATCGACGCTGACGGCTGGTTCCGCTCTGGCGACGCCGGTTTCTTCGACGCCGACGGCTATCTCTTCATCCACGACCGGGTGAAGGACATGATCGTGACCGGCGGCGAGAACGTCTACCCCGCTGAGGTCGAGAACGCCCTGATGTCGCATCCTTCCGTCGCCGACGCCGCGGTGATCGGCGTGCCGGACGAGCGTTGGGGCGAAGCGGTGAAGGCCATCGTCGTCCTGCGGCCCGGCGCATCCCAGGATCCCGAAGCCATCATCGCCCACTGCCGGACTCTCATCGCCGGCTACAAGGCGCCCAAGACCATCGATTTCATCGCCGTCCTGCCTCGCAATCCTTCGGGTAAGGTCCTGCGGCGGGAGCTTCGCGAGCCCTACTGGCAGGGACGCGAGCGCCGGGTCGGCTGACCCGTCACACGCCAGCAGGAGGCGCACCCATGGATCCGCACTTCAAGGCCATGCTCGAGGCGGAAGCCGCCGCCGCCGCGGGCCAGGAGGCTCCGCCCCTCGACAGCCTGCCGCCGGACATGGTCCGGGCCGGCTACGTCATGCAGCGCACCAGCCAGAACACCGGAGCGCCCAAGGATGTGGCGACCCGCGACCTGCAGGTGGACGGTGGCGCGGGCCCGGTCGGCGCGCGTCTCTACACCCCCGCCGGCGCCCCGGCGACGACCCCCGGCCTCGTCTATTTCCATGGCGGCGGCTTCGTCATCGGCAACCTGGAGACGCATGACGGGCACTGCCGGCGCCTGGCCGCCTATTCCGGCTGCCGGGTCCTGGCGATCGACTACCGCCTGGCGCCGGAGAACCCCTTCCCCGCCAGCCATGACGACTGCCTGGAAGCAACGAAGTGGGCCATCGACCACGCTGCGGAGATCGGCTTCGATCCCACCCGCGTCGGGGTCGGCGGCTGCTCGGCCGGCGGCAACCTCGCCGCCTCCATCGCCATCGACCTGAAGGCGGATCCGTCGCGTCGCCTGGCCTTCCAGATGCTGCTCTATCCCTACCTCTGCCCTGAGACCGAGACTGAGAGCCGCAAGCGGATGGACGGTCCCCTGCTGACCAAGGCCGCCATCGACTGGTTCGTGAAGTGCCTGGCCGCCGAGGGGCACCCGCAGATCGACCGTGTCATCCTGGGGTCGAAAGTCGACGTCTCCGCGACGCCCGCCGCCTACATAGTGACCGCCGGCTACGATCCCCTGCAGGACGAGGGGCGAGACTATGCTCGCCGGCTTGAGGCCGCAGGGGTCCCGGCGCGGCACGTCCATTACCCGGACATGCTGCATGACTTCTACATCATGGGGGATGTCTCGCCCGCGGTGGAGGCCGCCGCCCGCGAGGCCGGGGAGGCCCTGAAGGCGGCCCTGACCGCCTGATCCCGCCGGGCCCCGTCTCCGGACGGGGCGGGCCTAGCCGTGTTCCGGTGTTGTCGTGGGCGCCGCAGAGGTCCCAAGCCTGTCCCGGACCTTCTGGCTCCAGGCGAGAACCGCCATGCCCAGCGCGCCCGAGAGGATGGATCCGCCGATCACGCCGAGGCGGACCGCACTCTGCGCGGTCGGATCCTCGCCGTCGAAGGCCAGGGCGCCGATGAAGAGGCTCATGGTGAAGCCCACCCCGCAGAGCAGGGCGCAGCCGTAGAGTTCCATCCAGGAGGAGTCGGTCGGACGCCGGGCCAGTCCCAGGCGGATGGCGAGGGCCGAGGCGCCAAAGACCCCGATCTGCTTGCCGACGAAGAGCCCCGCCGCGATGCCCAGGGCCACCGGGCTCAGGAGATTGTCCGCTGAAAGGTCGCTGAACGAGAAGCCGGCCGCGGCGAAGGCGAAGACCGGCATGATTCCGTAGGCCACATAGGGATGCAGGGAATGCATCATGTGGTTCAGCATCCCGGGCTCGCCGGGGCGGCGAGGCTCCAGGGGGATGGCCATGGCCGCTGCGACCCCCGCGATGGAGGCGTTGACCCCGCTTTCCAGGGTGAAGGCCCAGACGAGAAAGGCCAGGACGGCGAAGAGCCCGTAGGGCGCGCCCCGCCAGCGACCGGCAAGGACCATCGCCGCCAGTGCGGCGGCGGCGCCGCCTAGGGCCAAAAGGTCGATGTGTTCGGTGAAGAGGGTGGCGATCAGAATGACAGCGCCCAGGTCGTCTGCAATCGCCAGGGTCAGGAGGAAGGTCCTGAGGGCGGGAGGCAGGCGGGGCCCGGCGATGGCGAGGGCGGCCAGGGCGAAGGCGATGTCGGTGGCCACGGGGGCTGGCCAGCCTTCGACCGCGCCGCCAGGGCCCGCGTTGAAGGCCAGGTAGACCAGGGCGGGGGCGACCATTCCGCCCACGGCGCCGAGGACCGGAAGGGCCAGCTTACGGGGGTTGGACAGTTCGCCGCGCAGGATCTCGTGCTTGATCTCCAGCCCGACAACGAAAAAGAAGATCGTCATCAGGCCGTCCTTGATCCACTTCAGGACGGTCTTGGTGATCTCGATGTCCCCGGCCTGGAAGGTCAGGGGATGCTTGATCAGGCCGAAATAGCTGTCCGCCCAAGGGGAGTTCGCCAGCAGGATGGCCAGGACCGCCGCCATGGCCAGGATGATGCCCGAGGCGGCTTCGGTCTTGAGGAAGGCGAGGGTGATCTTGCGGCTCATCGTCCTCGGTTAGCATGCGACGGGGGATTGGCAAGGATCAGGACTTGCGACCCGGCCTCGTCGCAGTCATTTCGACGTATGCCCTTCTCTCTGGATTACTCGCCTGACCCCCGCCTCGTGCAACTCGGCCCCGACTTCGCCGATCCGGTCCGGGCCGCCGACTTTCCCCGTCTGGACCTGCGCTGGCGAAACGACCGAGCGGCGGCGAGCGTCGGGCTGGCCGAACTCAACAATGACGAATGGGCCGATCACTTCGGCCGGTTCCAGCCGCTTCCCGGCAATCTGCCCGAGCCCCTGGCCCAGCGGTATCACGGGCACCAGTTCCGGGTTTACAACCCCGATCTTGGGGATGGCCGGGGCTTCACCTTCGCCCAGCTGCGCGAGGCCGGCTCCGGCCGCCTCCTCGACCTCGCCACCAAGGGATCCGGCGTCACGCCCTGGTCGCGCAGTGGGGACGGGCGACTGACCCTCAAGGGCGGCGTGCGCGAGGTGCTGGCGGCGGGCATGCTCGAGGCCCTGGGCGTTCCTACCTCCCGCGCCTTCTCCCTCATTGAAACGGGCGAGGACCTGGTGCGGCAGGACGAGCCGAGCCCTACGCGCTCGGCTGTCCTGGTTCGGCTCAGCCACGGCCATATCCGGTTCGGCACCTTCCAGAGGCCGGCGGCCCTGGAGCGCCCGGACCTGGTCCGCAGGCTGGTGGACTACACCCTGGAGCTCTACTTCCCCGCCAGGGTGGGGGAGGCTGACCCCGGCGCGGCCCTGCTGGAAGAGGCCTGTAAGGGCGCCGCCCGCCTGACCGCCGCCTGGATGGCCGCAGGGTTCGTGCATGGGGTCCTGAACACCGACAACATGAACATTACCGGGGAGAGCTTCGACTACGGGCCTTACCGGTTCCTGCCGCACAGCGATCCCAACTTCGTGGCCGCCTACTTCGACCATGCGGGCCTCTACAGCTTTGGCCGCCAGCCGGAGGCGGTCTTCTGGAACCTGCGCCAGCTGGCGGGATGTCTCCTGATGGCTGGGTCGCCCGAGGATGCGCTGGTGGAGGTTCTGAATGGCTTTGGAGATCTCTATCGGGAGGCGCTGGCCCGGGCGGTGGTGCGTCGCCTGGGCCTGACCTTCCGGGGGGATGGCTCGGACGCCCGGCTGGTCAGCGCCGCCTTCGCCGCCCTGGCCGCGGGTGGTGCGGAGATCCGCTGGGAGCCGTTCTTCTTCGACTGGTTCTGCGGCGACGAGGCCCGGGCCCTCGCCGGCCCCAGGGGAGAGATCTATCGTAGGCCGGAGTTCGAGGACCTTCGCCGAGAGGTGGCCGGGGCTGAGCCAGACCGTCCTGAGCGGCTGGATCACCCTGTCTTCCGGCGCGAGTCGCCGGTCGAACTCCTCATCGACCGCATCGAGGCGATCTGGGCGCCCATCGCCGCCTCGGATGACTGGTCCCTCTTTAACGCCGCCATGGCGGAGATCGAGCAGGCCCGGACGGCCTGGCGGCTTCAGCCGGGCTGAGCGGCCGGGCGCGCCGCCCGCTGGGCCAGAATGACCCCGGTCAGGGCGATGGCGCCGCCCAGCATCTGGCCGGGTCCGAAGACCTCTCCGAAGAGCAACCAGCCCAGGACCGTCGCCACCACCGGCTGGACCAGGACGACCACCGAGGTGACCGAGGCGGGCAGCCGGCCCAGCGCCCAGGCGATGGCGCCCTGTCCCGTCACGTGCATGATCCCAAGACCCACGCAGGCGGCCCAGCCGCCGGGCGTCGCCGGCATCAGGCGTTCGCCCAGCAGGCCTGAAGCCGCCAGAAGCAGGGGCGCGGCGGTGAGGCTGGACCAGAACATGACCTGGGCGGCCCCCCGGGTCCGCCGGGCGTTCTGCACCGCCAGGAAGTAGAGGGCGTACCAGACGGCCGTCATGGCCGAGAAGGCGTCTCCCAGGGCAGGGTTGACCCCCGGCAGGCCCGGGTCGCGCGCCAGGGTCATGAGGCAGGCGCCGCCGACAGCCAGAGCGACCGCGGCCAGGAAGAGGGGGCGGACCCTCTCGCGAAAGACAAGCCAGGCCACGCCCGTCACGATCACCGGCGTCAGGTTGGACAGGATGGTCGCCTTGGCCACGGAGGTCAGGGCGATCCCGTAGTGCCAGAAGGCCAGGTCCAGCGCGAAGGCGGCCCCGGCGAGCCCGAGCGCCCATCCCGGCGGACCGATGCCTCCGCTTTCCCGCCGCGCGAGCAGGGCCAGCAGGGGCAGGGCGAAGAGCATGCGCCAGAACCCGACCGCGGCGGGCCCGGCGTCGGCCAGGCGTACGAGGATGGGGGCGAGGCCGATGATACAGGCGCCGGCGACGAGAACGATCATGGCGGTGCGGCGTTCCGCGCCGCCGCTCTCAGTGATCTCCGTCAAGGTCGAGCTCCGCGATAAGCCGGTCCGGGCTGACGCCCAGTTCGCGAAGCGCCTGCAGGGTCTCCGCACGATCCCGCTTGGCGTAGCGCTTTCCATCGGGTCCGACCAGCAGCCGGTGGTGTCGATAGACGGGCTCTGGCAATCCAAGCAGGACCTGGAGCAATCTCTGGACGTGGGTCGCTGCGAAGAGGTCGCACCCACGGACCACCGTCGTGACCTCCTGGAAGGCGTCGTCCACGACCACGGCGAGGTGGTAGGCTACGCCTATGTCCCTGCGGGCCAGGACAATATCCCCCGCCGAGTCCGTCTGGGTGATCTGGCGCCCGGTCTCACCCGCAGGTCCCGCCCCGGTCTCGAGGAAGCTGAGGGGACCCGAGCGTTCAGCCGCCGCACGGACGTCGAGCCGCCAGGCGAACGCCTCGCCTGCCGCGAGGCGGGCCGCCTCCTCCTGTTCCGGCAGGCGCTCGCCGAAGAACACGACTTCGTCCCCGTGAGGCGCCCGGGTCATGGCGTCGGCCACCTCACGCCGCGTGCGGAAACATCGGTAGGCGAGCCCGCCTTCGGCCAGGCGGGCCAACGCCGCCTCGTAGGCCGCCCCGCGTCCGGACTGGCGCAGGACCGGACCGTCCCAGTCCACACCCAGCCATGCGAGGTCTTCAAGGATGCCCGCTTCGAACTCCGGGCGGCAACGGACCCTGTCAATATCCTCGATCCGCAGCCGGAAGGCGCCCTTGGCCGCTCTGCAGGCGCGCCAGGACATCAGCGCCGAAAAGGCATGACCTCGATGAAGACGCCCGGTGGGCGAGGGCGCGAACCTGAAGACCGGCCCCGCCACGTCAGCTTGTCAGCCGGCGGCGACAGCGGATCCCGGACGGAACAGGTCCAGCTGGCTGAAGATGGCCCGCAGGAAGGCTTCCTCCCCACCCAGGTGCGCCTGAAGGGGCGCGAATTCCTTGAAGCCCACCATCTCGGCGACCCCGTGGGCGGCGCACCAGATGGCGACCGCGGCAAGCTCCAGGCTGACTTCGTCCATGGGGTCGATCCCGGACTCCACGAGGGTGTCGCAGACCAGGCGGTAGGCGCCCTCGTCGCGCAGCTTCTCCGGCATGGACTCGTGGCTTTGGCTGCAGTCGAACATCACGCGGTAGATGGCGGGGTTCATCTTGGCGAACTGCACATAGGCGACGCCCAGGGTGACCAGTCGACCCCGCCCGGGCGCAGCTTCGGCGAGGGCGGCTCGCATCTGCACCGCAAGCTGGTCCCATCCCTCAATGGCGAGGGCGTCGAGCAGTTCGCTCTTGTCTCGGAAGTGATGATAGGGGGCGGCCGGGCTGACGCCAGCCTCCCGGGCCACCGCCCTCAGGGAGATGCCCGCGCCGCCTTCAACCTCCAGAAGGCGCCGACCGGCGTCGACAAGGGCGCGCCGCAAGTCGCCGTGGTGATAGGGGCGGGCTTCAGTCAGTTGGGCCTGTTCCATGAAATCTCAGTAATGGGGAACAGAAACCGGGGCAAGCCAATCTTGACAACGATCAGATCAGCCCCATCTCGCAAGTGCAGCAAAAAAACGGCCCCGCTCCCCCGGGGCGCTAACTCAAAGGTGTGTCATGTCTCTCATGTCTGTTCTGCGTCTCATCGATCGCCTGACCCCGGCCTATCTCCTGGCCCTGGTCTTTCCCCTGGCCTTCGCCTCGCTGGCGTCGTTCACGGTATAGGCCTCTCGCATACGGCGCAAAGGGCCCCTGTTCGGGGCCCTTTTTTGTTGCCGGGTGCGCCGGATCGGAAGGCCGCTGGAGCGCGCCTGAACATTTTTACAAATGTATCTTTACATCGCTCAGATGTCTGGTATCTAAGCGGTGTTCAAATTGAACGCCCGCTCCCCCGGGTTCATCCAGAAGAAGGTTTAGGTCCATGTCCTCGCTCCCCGCCCCCCTCGCCCTCGCCGTCAACCTGATTGATCGCTCCGGATCGATCTTCCTCCTGTCCCTGGCCCTCGTGGCCGCGATCGGGAACCTGATCCTGATCCTCCCCTGATCACCGGTCTCTCCATTCCAGACTCCTCCCCTGGGGGCCCTGCCAAAGGGCCCCCTCTTTTTTGTCTCGGAACCGTCACTGGGCGCCGCCGCGAGAATCGCCGCCATACTGGTCCCGGGCAGGTTGAAGCGCAGGGAGGCGGATCTTCACACGGCGGTGTCAGACTTCAGTCCGCAAGGCCTGGGCGAGGGGAGCGGTCCATGCAGGTCCTTGACCAGGCTCCTTCCGGTTGGCCCGCGCTTGTCCTCAACGCGGACTTCCAACCCCTCAGCTATTATCCCCTGTCGCTCTGGTGCTGGCAGGATGTCGTGAAGGCGGTCTTCCTGAATCGCGTGGATGTCCTGTCCACCTATGACCAGGAAGTCCGGTCGCCCGCCTTCTCAATGCGCCTGCCTTCGGTCGTCTCCCTGAAGTCCTACGTCGCCCAGGACCGCGCGCCCGCCTTCACCCGTTTCAACGTCTTCCTTCGCGATGGCTTCGCCTGCGCCTACTGCGGTCGCGCCGAGGACCTGACCTTTGACCATGTAGTTCCCAGGTCGAGAGGCGGACGGACCAGCTGGGACAATATCGTGGCCGCTTGTTCCCGCTGCAATCTCGACAAGGGCGGGCGCACCCCGGAGGAGGCCCAGATGTCCCTCAGGCGCCGGCCGGTCCGCCCGACCACCTGGCGCCTCCAGGAACAGGGGCGGCGGTTTCCGCCCCATCATCTGCACGAGTCGTGGATGGACTATCTGTACTGGGACGTCGAACTGGATCCCTGACCGGGCGTTATCCGCCGTCAGATCTTCTCGCTGATCCGGATCGCCGCCCGGCATCCAAGCCGGATGGCCGCCGCAAGGAGCGGGTAGCCTGGCGCCTCCCGTGCGCCCTCCTCCACGGCGAGGTCCCGATGCGCCAGTTCCTCGTCGCGAAAGCCTGAGAGTTCCGCCGCAAGCTCAGGATCCCGGTCCGCCAGTTCAGCGACCTGCCGGGCGTAGTGGTCTCCGATCACCGTCTCCACAGCCTCGGTACAGGCGTGGGCGGCCTTCTCCCCCAGCAGGGCGGTCCCCGCCCCCAGGGTGAAGCCCGCCAGGCGCCAGAGCGGCGTCATCAGCGTGGGACGGACCCCCCGTTCCGCAAGCAGGGCCTCGAACCTCGCCAGGTGGCGTGCCTCGTGGGACTCCATTTCCTCCAGCTGGCCGGCGATCCGCTCCTTGCCGGCAGCCTCGCCGAGGATGGCCCGCTGGCCGCGATAGATGTGGACAGCGCCCAGCTCGCCGGCGTGGTCCACCCGGAGGATCTCGGCGAGACGGGCCTTGCCCGCCCCGGCGCCAGGCCGTCGGGGTGCTTGCATCATGGTGACTTTCCTTCCCAACGCCAGGCAAGGGCGCCCAGGCCTGCGAACGCCAGTGAAGCCAGGGCGTTCCATCCCGCCATGGACAGGCCCAGCAGACGCCAGGCGGCGGCATCGCAGGCCGGCGGCCTGACCTTCAGCGTACCGTCCAGAAGGCCGGCCATGTTCAGGCTGGACACCGATCCCCCGACCCCCGAACAGGCGCCCGGACCCGGCCACCACTTCCACTCCACCCCGGCGTGATAGGCGGCGAGGCCGGCGCCGAACAGGAAGATCGCGGCGATGAGGAGCGCCAGCCATGGCCGGAGACTTTGCGCCTTCGAGAGTCTGAGCAGGCCGATCCCGACGAGGGCGACGGCGCCCGCCACCCAATAGACCTCTCTCTGCTTCAGGCAGAGAAGGCAGGGCGCATAGCCCCCGAACCGCTCGAAGGCATGGGCTGTCGCCAGCATGAAGGCGCTGAACGCCAGGGCGACCGCCGGCCAGGCGGCCGGCAGTCTGTCCCTTAGTCCTGCAGGGAGGTCCGCCATGAACGCCTTATCCTCCGAAACCGGGTCCGGACCAAGTGGCCTCTCACCTCGCCAGGGTCCCGCCCGCCCGGGCGGGCATGGCCCGGAAGACCTCAGGACAGCCCGAGCGCGCGGGAGGCCTGGAAGACCAGGAAGGCCGCTGCGTAGGCGAGGCCGAGCATGTAGCCGAACATGACGGTCGGCCAGAGCCAACCGCCTGTTTCGCGCCGGACCACGGCGAGGGTGGCGATGCACTGGGGCGCAAAGACATACCAGGCCAGGAAGGCGAGGCCTGAGGCCAGCGACCACTGCCGCGCCAGGATCCCGGCAAGGGCGCCCTCCTCGCCGCCGACGGCGTAGATGGCGCCGAGGGCCGCGACGGCGACCTCACGGGCCGCCATGCCGGGGATGAGGGCCACCACCATCTCCCAGCTGAAGCCGATGGGGGCGAAGATGGGCTGCAGCCAATGGCCAAGACGTCCGGCGGCGCTGTAGGCGATGGCCGGACCCTCCGCCCCCTCCGGGGGAGCCGGCCAGCTGGAGAGGGCCCAGACCAGAACCATCAGCGGCAGGATGATCCGTCCCGCCCGGCTGATGAAGGCCCAGGCCTTCTGGCCAAGGTTCCGCAGGACGTTTCCGGGTTCCGGCCGCTTGTAGTCCGGCAGCTGCATCATGAAGGGCTCGCTGCCGCCCCGCCAGAACACCTTCCGGATCAGGAAGGCCACCCCCAGCGCAGAGAGGATTCCCGCGGCGTAGAGGCTGAACATCACAAGGCCCTGCAGGCTCAGCACGCCCCCCACGGTGCGGTTCGGAATCAGAGCGCCGATGATCAGGGTGTAGACCGGGATCCGGGCGGAACAGGTCATGAGCGGCGCGGTCAGAATGGTGGTGAGCCTGTCCCTGCGGCTGTCGATCACCCGGGTCGACATGATTCCCGGGACTGCACAGGCGAAGCTGGAGAGCAGGGGAATGAAGGCCCGGCCGTGCAGCCCGGCTCCGCCCATGATCCGGTCCATGAGGAAGGCGGCCCGCGCCATGTATCCGGAGTCCTCAAGGAGCAGGATGAAAAGGAACAGGATGAGGATCTGCGGCAGGAAGACGAGGACCGATCCGACGCCGGCGATCAGGCCGTCGACCACCAGCCCCGTCATCCAGCCGTCCGGCAAGATGGCCTCGGCGCCGACGCCCAGCGCTGCAAACCCGGCCTCGATGAGGTCCTGGGCAGGGGCCGCCCAGGTGAAGACGGCCTGGAACATCAGGAAGAGCAGCCCAAGCAGGACAGCGACGCCGCCCACGGGGTGAAGCAGGAGCGAGTCGAGGCGGCCGGTCAGGGTGTCCGGCCGGCTGGGTGGACGCACGGCGGTGCGCATCAGATCCCGCGCCTGGCGGTGGGCCGCGCGGACCTCTGAGGCCGTGGGTTCGCGCCAGCCGGAAGGCGGGGCTGCAGCCCTCCGGTCGGCCTGGGCGGCGGCGAGTTCGAGAAGGGCCTCCAGTCCCCTCTTCCGGGTCGCCACGGTCGCGGTGACCGGGGCTCCCAGTTCCCGCGACAGGGCCTCGACATCGATCACGATCCCCTGGCGTTCGGCGATGTCGATCATGTTGAGCACGAACACCATGGGCAGGCCGGTGCTCTTGAGCTCCAGGGCAAGCCGCAGCACCAGTCCCAGGTTGGTGGCGTCGGCGACGCAGAGGATCACATCAGGCGCCGGTTCACCCGCAAGACGGCCCAGGACTGCGTCCCGGGTAATGGCCTCGTCGGGGGAGCGCGCCCGGAGCGAATAGGTTCCCGGCAGGTCGAGGATCCGGAGCCGGCGTCCCGAGGGAAGGCTGGCCAGGCCCTCCTTTCGCTCCACCGTCACGCCGGCGTAGTTGGCGACCTTCTGGCGGCCCCCCGTCAGCGCGTTGAACAGGACCGTCTTGCCGCAGTTCGGATTGCCGACAAGGGCGACAGTGGCGATCCCCGGAGCGGTCACGCCGCCTCCGGCGTCAGGATGACGTTCATCGCCTCACCCCTTCGAAGGGCGACGCGCATGCCGTCGACCTTCACGGCGATGGGATTGCCGCCCAGCGGGCCTTCGTGCAGCACCTCTACGCGTGCGCCTTCCACAAAGCCGAACTCCAGCAGGCGGAGCTCAAGTTCGGCAGGGTCAACGGCCTCGCTCGATCCCGTAGCGGACGTCCGGACCTCCAGTATGACGCCCCGGTCGCCGGGGTGGGCGTCGCCGAGCCGATACACCGGTCCGGGAGCCTTGGCGGCGGAGTGATCAGACATGAGCGGGCGCCATCGGAGAGGAGGTCCTGAGAACGGTTTTCATCTGATCCCACTCGCACCAAGACGCAAGCTGGCAGAAAACGGATGCAGGGCGTCAGGGTAGGGGCTATCAACACGGAAGATCAGCGGGCGTGGCGGAATTGGCAGACGCGCCGGACTCAAAATCCGGTTCCGAAAGGAGTGTCGGTTCGACCCCGACCGCCCGCACCAGCCGCCCCTAGGCAACAGGCGGGCTCACGCGACAGCACAGGCGAGGCCACAGCTGGCCGTCCTGCGGGGCAGGCGCCAGCTCTGGGTCCGGGGACGGGTCGACTCGCCCCCTGCATAAGCACATCCACCCTTGTCCTTGTCCCGGCCACCCCGGCGGTTGCGCGTAGGAAAGGCGACCGCGCCTACGACAGACTCAAGGAGGCGCGGGAACGTGGTCCGCCGGCGACCCCCGCCGCAGCGTCCGCTGCGGGAGGGGTCGACCGACCCGCCTCAGGCCGCCGCGCTCGGCCGGGCCTTGGTGCGCTCAAACCAGGCGCGGATGTTTCCGGCCTCCTCCGGGATCGGCTGGCCGACCTGGGCGCCGAAGGCGAGGAAACAGAACAGCAGGATATCCGCCAGGGTGAAGCGCTCTCCCGCCACCCAGGTCCGACCGGCCAGGAGTCCATCCAGCCAGATCAGCCGGTCGCGGGCGATGGCCTTGAGCTCCGCGGCGCCGTCCGCCCCGACGAGCTTGATCCGGTTGGCGAACAGGGCGCGGCCCTCGGCGGCCCGGAATCCGTTGGCCATGGGCTCACAGACGTTCAGGTCGATGCGACGCACCCACATGCGGGTCTCGGCGCGTTCCTCGGCGGTGGCGCCGATCAGCGCCGGACCGTCGCCGACCTCTTCAAGGTACTCGCAGATCGCGGTGATCTCAGAGATCGCCTTGCCGCTCTCGAGTTCCAGCGACGGCAGCTGGCCCGCCACGTTGACGGTGGAGTTGAACGGCGGCCGACGGTTCTCGCCGCCCATCAGGTCAACTTCCTGCTTCGGGATGTCCAGGCCCTTCTCGGCGATGAACATGCGCACGACGTGCGGGTTGGGTCCGACGGAATTGTAGAGTTTCATCCTGGGTCTCCTGCCTTTGCCGCGATTAGCCGGGCCGCAGAGGGGCGCGTCAAGGCGGACCCTGCGTCAACCTCCAGGTGCTTGTCCCGATGGGGCCGCCGCGCCTAGGCTGAAGTCAAGCAAGGGGAGACATCCTATGACCGACCAGCCCATCCTCCTGATCGACGATCCGGCGCCGCACATCCGTCGGCTCACACTCAACCGCCCGGAAAAGCGCAACGCCCTGTCGAACGCCCTGCGCGGGGAACTCTTCGCCGCCCTGGAAGCCGCCGACAGCGATCCCTCCGTCCGCGTGATCATCCTGCGGGGCGCCGGCCCTTGCTTCTCCTCGGGGTATGACCTCTCCGGAGTGGGCGCCCTGCCGTTCCATACGGCTGGCGGCCAGGGCCAGTGGGCCCGTCACGTGGTCGAGGGCTGTTTCCGCATGTGGGACATGTCCAAGCCCATCATCGCCCAGGTGCATGGGTGGTGCCTTGCGGGCGGCTCCGAACTAGCCGTCGCCTGCGACCTCGTCTACGTGGCTGAGGACGCCAAGATCGGCTATCCGGCCGTGCGGACCATGAGCCCTCCGGACAACCAGTACCATGCCTGGATCGTCGGCATGC
This sequence comes from Phenylobacterium sp., assembly GCA_020402585.1. Taxonomy (GTDB): domain Bacteria; phylum Pseudomonadota; class Alphaproteobacteria; order Caulobacterales; family Caulobacteraceae; genus Phenylobacterium. The sequence continues at coordinate 84,199 of JADBZH010000038.1, forward strand.
GAGCCGCCATGGAGCTGATGCTGACCGGAGATGCCTTCGACGGGCTGGAGGCCGTCCGGCTGGGCTTCGCGAACCGGGCCTTCCGGGCCGAGGACCTGGAGGGCGAGGTCCTGGCCATGGCCGAGCGCATCGCCAAAGTCGATCCCGAGCTCGCCCAGCTCAACAAGCGGCTGGTGCACCGACAGATGGAAGCCATGGGCATGCGCGCCGGTATCCGGGCTGGCACCGACCTTCATGCGCTCGGCTGGCATACCCCCGCCAGCCGCACCTACATGGCCGAGTTGCGGCAGGGCGTCACAAAGGCGCTGACCAGCCGGGATTCGGCCTTTGGCGACTACCGGACCGGTTCGAAGCCCGAGACCTGAGCCGAGGCTGGCCCCGTCAGACGGAGACGGCGGCCTTCGTCAGGCTCTTGGTCAGGATGCCGATGGCCGCCTCCCGGTCGATACGCTCGATGGCGGCCACTTCGCGGGCCATACGGTCAAGGGCGGACTCGTAAAGCTGCCGCTCTGAATAGGACTGTTCGGGCTGGTTCTCCGCCCGGTGCAGGTCGCGCACCACTTCGGCGATGGAGATCAGGTCGCCCGAGTTGATCTTGGCCTCGTACTCCTGGGCGCGGCGCGACCACATGGTGCGCTTCACCCGGGCCCGGCCCTTGAGGGTGGTCAGGGCCTGGCTGACGACATTGCCCTCGGCCAGCGACCGCAGGCCCGAGACCCGCGCCTTGGCGGTCGGCACCCGGAGGGTCATTTTCTCGTGGTCGAAGGTGATGACGTACACTTCAAGCGAGTAGCCGGCGACTTCCTGGGTCTCGATCCCCTGGACCTGCCCCACGCCGTGCGCCGGATAGACCACGTGATCGCCCACCGTGAACTGAGTACCGTCCTTGCTCATACTGTGATCCCTTCAACGCACTTCGGCGGTTCGCCGTCCAGGTCCTGGCCTTCCGCCCGGGACAAACTCTCCTGTCCCGCAAAACATGCGGGTTCGGCTCAGTCTGTTTCCGATGGCTTCCTGTCAGGACACCCTTCGCCTTCCGGGGGCGGAGGTCGGCGGCGAGCGACGACTTGTGAACACAATCGCCCCGGCGGGACTCCGACGGGGCTGTGGACGCTTATCATAAAACTGAGATCAAAGAAAGGCTTGCGCCGCGTCAGCCTCAGGAGCCCTTGCCCGGCTTCTCGCTGAAATACTTCTCGAACTTGCCGGTTTCACGCTCAAAGTCTGTGCCGTCGGCCGGCGGCTCGCCCTTCAGGGTGATGTTCGGCCAGACCTTGGCGTAATCGGTGTTGATGCGCAGCCACTTGCCGTCCGGCGTGTCCTCGGTGTCCGGCTTGATGGCGTCGACCGGGCACTCCGGCTCGCAAACCCCGCAGTCGATGCACTCATCGGGGTTGATCACCAGGAAGTTCTCGCCCTCGTAGAAGCAGTCGACCGGACACACCTCCACACAGTCCATGAACTTACACTTTATGCAGGGGTCCATGACAATGTAGGTCATCGCGGCTCTCGGGCTCCGGGCTCAGGGCGCTTCCGGCGCGGGTTCTCGCGGTCCGCGCCGGGGTTGTCAATGCCGCCCGCCGCTCAGCGCCCCGGCGACAGTTTCAGGACCCGCGCCGTCGCCGCCTCCACCGCCTCGCGGCTATAGACCAGCGGGACGTAGCCGCCCTTCACCCAGGTCTCGAACAGGTCCCGCGCATGTGGGCTGTCGACATCCCCCGACTGCCCCGGCGTATTGATGAACCGGCTGGCGTCCCAGTTCCCCACGTCCAGCACCATCCGGAAGGAGGCGCCGGACATCACGCGGAAGTCCTCGGCGCGCCAGGACGCCGCCATGGGCGACAGGGAGGTCCCGGCCATGGGCGCCGGTCCCACGCTCAGTCCCGCACGGTCTGCATCACCGGCCAGCGGCGCCAGGACGTGGGTGAACCCGGCCTGGTGAAGTCGTCCCCAGGTCCAGGCCGACGGATCTGGTCCCAGTCGGGCTTCGACCTCTGCGACGGCCGCCTGAAGGCTCTGTAGGAGCAGTGCGTCCCGCGCCGCCGCGGGATCGGGGCCCAGGGTGCTGTCAGGGGCGTCCAGGAGGTCCATGACCGCCGCCAGGTCGCCACCGCCGACGAGGGCGCGGGCCGCCTCCGGCTCGGCCTTGGCGACGACCGCAGGCCCCAGGTGCTTGCCGGTCCATGTCAGGTAGATCGAGGCCGCCACGCTGTCGGCGCTCGCCCTGCCGTCCCAGCCGCGCAGGAGGTCCAGCGCCCGGGCGGTGAGGGGAACTTCGGACTTCAGGGGCGCCAGCAGCTTGAGCAGGCGTCTGGAGGTGATGTCCGTCGGATCCGTCTGGAGGGCCATGGCGGCCTCGAGGCTGATCTTGCCGCCGCCGCCCAGCACCTCGTCGATCCTCTGCTGGCGAGCCGGGTTCGCCCATTCGAAGCCGACCTTGCGCTCGGCGACGGGATAGTCAGCGGGAAGGTTCATGGCGTTCGCCGTCGCGATGAAGCCCTCTGCCGGGTCCACCCGCGAAGGCAGTTGGTTGTGGGACAGGAAGCCCCGCCACTCGTAGCGTCCATCGCCGGGGACCGGCAGCAGTCCGTCCCAGTTGGGCCGGGCTGGCGTCAGTCCCGCAGCGACCCAGCCGATCCGGCCGGAGACGTCAGCATAGACCTGGTTCTCGCTGGGGGTGCCCCAGTTCGCCAGCGCAGCCTGGAACTCGGGCCAGGAGCGGGCGTTCATATAGCCGAGGGAGCCGAAGTAGGCGCTGGCGCCGGGCTCGGCCCAGACGGAGCGCAGGGCGAAGGCCTTGCGTCCCGAAGGGTCGGCGTGGATCACAGGGCCGTGGCGGGTGAACCGGAGCTCCACCTCGCGCGGCGCTTCCCCACGCACCTCGATGCGCTCACGTACGGTCTCCATCCGCGCCCATCCCTCTCCTGACCGGTAGAGGCCGGGGTCCTGGGGCGAGGTCTCATAGACGTAGAGATCCTCCTGGTCGGAGTAGAAGATGGTGAGGCCAAAGGCGATCGTCCCGTTGTGGCCGATGGACACCCCCGGCAAGGCGGGCTCGCCGGCGCCGATCACCGACAGGCCCGGGGCCTCCAGGTGGGCGACATAGCGAAGGGAGGGCAGGCCGTGGTCCCGGTGCGGATCGTTGGCCAGGATGGGTCGCCCTGTCGTGGTCTTCGACGGCGCGATCGTCCAGTTGTTCGACCCCTGGGAATCGGGGAGCGGAGCCTCCGCCGCAAGGCGCCGCCGGGCGGAGTCGAACCGGACCCCGCGGGTGGCCAGGGTGTAGTCCTTCAGGACATCGGCGGGGATGGCGCAGGGGTCGAGACCCTCCGGGACCGTCGAGGTCCACTCCGGCTCCAGCTTCCTGAACAGGCGGTCCGCGCCGGGGCCGCCGGCGCAAAGGATCCTGGCCCGGGCGACCTCCATCCCGACGTTCCGTGTCAGGCCATGGCTGCGGATGCGTACGACGTCTTCCGGCGCCCAGCGATCCGGCCGTGTCCCGGCGATCCGGAACTCCCGGGGCAGGGGGCGGCGGCCATCCCGGATCTCATCCACGTAGGCGTTGATCCCGGCCACGAAGGCCTCTGTGTCCGATCTGGCTGAGGCTCCGTAGGCGGCCCACTCGGCGGCCATGTCGCCGCGATAGACGAAGAGCCGGGCGGCGCGGTCCTGTTCGGCGAAGTCCGGTCCGAAGTCCCGCGCCAGCAGGCCCAGCCCCCGCTTACGCCAGAGGTCGATCTGCCAGATCCGGTCGCGGGCGGCGTTGTAGCCCTGCACGAAGAAGGCGTCCCGGGCCGATTGGGCGTAGATATGCGGCACCCCCCAGCGGTCGATCCGGATCTCGGCGGGGGCCGAGAGGCCGGCCACCTTGCGGGCCTCCTCGGGCGGCTTGGCTGCGAGGGCTGCGGCCCCGGGCGCGAAGACGTTCGCAACGATCAGGACCCACAGGCCCGCCAGTCTCGCCTTCATGTCATCGCCTCCCGATTTCCTCGGACGCTAGGCGCCGGGGCGGGACAGGGCAAGGGCTCAGGCGACGCCGGTATCCGGGGTCGCGGGCGCCTCCAGCGCCCGGTAGAGGGTCCGGGCCTCCGCCGGGGGTCCCCGGCGTTCGCCCAGGGCGAGGATCTCCACGGCGGTCAGCCGTCCACCTGAGGCGAAGACAAGGTGGTCGCCGGCCCGCACGGGGCGGGCGCACTTGTCGATCCGGCTCTCGGCGCCCTCACGGGTCAGCCGCACCCGGCCCTCATCCAGGAATCGGGCCGCCAGGCTCCGCGACTTGAAGAACCGCGCGCGCCAGAGCCAGACATCTGCGCGGACGGAATCCCCCCCGCTCATCCGGCGACCCTGCCAGGGCGTCGGGAGCGGCGTCCCCGCGCCGGGCGCCGGGCGCGGGTCGGCTTGCCCTCCGGCGGGCGCAGGGCGGCCAGGGAGGAGAAGGGCGAGGCGTCGGAGAGGGGAGCCTGGGGCCGGGGCGCCGGCGCCTTCCGACGGCGCCAGAGAACAGGGGCGTCCGTGCGCGGCTTCTCCAGCGGTGCAAAGCCGAGGGCCCGCAGGACAGCAAAGAGTTGCTCGACCGGGCCGTCCAGGACCTGGGCGAGGGCGGGCGCCACCTCGACGCCCCGGGGCGTGGAGGGGGCGGCGCGCAGGGCGGCGTCCAGGGCTTCCAGCCGGCTTGCCGCGACGAGGAGATCGCCCGCCCGCCTCAGACCCGCCGCCGCCAGGACGGGTTTTGGCGCAACCTCCTGCCCGTGGGCCAGGCGGCCGGAGCGGGGCGGCGGAAGCCCTGGCGCCAGGACGGCCCGCACCAGGTCGAGGGCCTCCGGCGAGGGCAGATCGGGAAGGAAGACGGAGAAGGCGCCCAGGCGCACCCCGAGGGACCGGAGGCTGCGACGCTCAGCCGGCGACAGGGCGGCGGCCTCCTCGCGCACCTCCGCCCGGTCGAGCAGGCCGCCGGCCTCCACCAGGCGCCAGGCCAGGCCTCTGGCTAGGCCCCGCAGCCGGTCCGTGCGCAGGGCCTCGTCCAACCGGGCGAGGGGGGCGAGCCGACGCCCAGCCTCCGCCGTCAGCCAGGCCTCAATCCGCCGCAGGGCCCGCTCCCGAACCGGCGCCGGACCGAGGTCGCCGAACAGCCGGGCCCGGGGCGCAAAGAGCCCTCCGCCCTGCACGGCGGCCGCCGCTTCGCCGCGCCACAGGATCCGCCCGCCAGGCTCCAGGGCGAAGGCCTCATCGGGCTCTGCCGCCAGCCGCCCCAGCCGCCGGGCGATTTCCGGGGCGGCGGCGGAGTTCGCGGCGGCGCGCAGGGCCTTCTCCTCCAGGGCCGAACCCGCCCGTTCCGGTGTGAAGACCACCCCGGTCAGGCGGCCCACGACCTGTCCCTCGACCGTCACCACCCCATCCCGGGAGACGCCCGCCAGGATCTCGCCGGAACTGCGCAGGGTGCGCATCAGCACGCTGGTCCGTCGGTCCACGAACCGGGCGGTCAGCTTTTCGTGCAGGGTGTCAGACAGGCGCTCCTCAAGCACCCGCGTCCGGCCCTGCCACCCGGCGGGGTCGCTCAGCCAGCCGGGCCGGTTGGCGACATAGGCCAGGGTCCGCACGTTCGACAGGCGCGCCTGCAGGGTGTCGATCTCGCCCTCGGTGCGGTCCAGGCGGCGGAACTGTTCAGTCATCCAGTCCTCGGGAATCCGGCGTCCGTGGCTGGACAGCCAGAAGAAGAACTCCCGCGCCAGGCGCAGGTGCTCCTCCACTCCGGTCTTGCGGAAGTCCGGAGTCTGGCAGACGTCCCAAAGGTGGAGGAGGGCGCTGCGATCCCGGCAGCGGTCGGCCACCCGGGGATCTGCCGCCAGCTGGCGCAGGGTGATCTCGTCCAGGGCCTCGGCCGACAGGGACAGGCCTTCACGCCCCGGCGCCTCGCCCAAAGAGCGCAGCAGCCCCCCGAGGGAGCCGAAATCGAGCCGAGGATTGCGCCACTCCGCCGCGGGGACCGGATCGTACCGGTGGGCCTCCACCTGGGCGACGAGACCCGGATCCATCTCCTCGCAGTCGCCGGTGACCCCGAAGGTCCCGTCCTTCCGGTAGCGGCCGGCCCGCCCGGCGATCTGCCCGACCTCCTGGGGATGAAGGGGCCGGGTCTTGCGCCCGTCGAACTTGTGCAATCCGGCGAAGGCCACATGGTCGACATCCATGTTCAGGCCCATGCCGATGGCGTCGGTGGCCACCAGGAAGTCCACCTCGCCGGACTGGTAAAGCTCGACCTGGGCGTTCCGCGTCCGGGGGGAGAGCGAGCCCATGACCACCGCCGCCCCGCCGCGCTGGCGGCGGATCAGTTCGGCGATGGCGTAGACCTGGTCAGCCGAGAAGGCGACGACGGCGGACCGGCGCGGCAGGCGGGTCAGCTTCTTCCCACCGGCGTAGGACAGGGTCGAGAACCGCTCCCGGCTGACGATCTCGGCGTCGGGCAGCAGTCGCCGGATCAGGGGCGCCATGGACAGCGAGCCCAGCAGGAGGGTCTCCGACCGGCCCCGGGCGTGCAGTAGCCGATGGGTGAAGACGTGGCCGCGCTCGGGATCGGCGCAGAGTTGGATCTCGTCGACGGCCAGGAACTCCACCTCCCGGCTCAGGGGCATGGCCTCGACCGTGCAGACGAAATAGCTCGCCCGCGGCGGGATGATCTTTTCCTCGCCGGTGATCAGGGCCACTGCGCGGGCGCCCCTGGCCCTGACGATACGGTCGTAGATTTCCCGTGCGAGGAGGCGCAGCGGCAGGCCGATCATGCCCGAGGTGTGGCCCAGCATCCGCTCGACGGCGAAATGGGTCTTGCCTGTATTTGTCGGCCCGAGAACCGCAACCAGGCGCGAAGGCGCAGGACCCAAGGGACGCTCGCTCATGCCCTCAGGGTGGGGTGGGAATCAACGCCTCGCAAGCGGGCTGCGCCAATGCGACTCCCGAAAGGGCCGTGAAGTCTTAATGACAGGATGGAGCGCGCACGAACGCGCATGAAACGAATCATGACCGAATCAGCGACACCGCCTGATTCGGATTTTGTTCTATACTAGGAATAGTAGCGGATTGTCCGTTAACCACAAATGAAAACAGCAATCCGTCCACAATGAATTTCGGGGCGGAAGGGCCTTGCGCCGGCGTGCCTGCGGGTTCCGTTGGGGGCCTACCAGGGGTGTTCGACGCCGTCCCAGGTCCAGAAGCGGCCCGAGTCTTCGAGGCCGAGCCGATCAATCACTTCAAGAAGGCCCCGGGCGCTCTCCTCGACGGAAATCGCCGCCGCCGGGCCCCCCATGTCGGTACGTACCCATCCCGGGTGCATCGGACAGACGATCATGCCCCGGGCCTTGAGTTCCAGCGCCA
>JADBZH010000039.1 GCA_020402585.1 Phenylobacterium sp.
CTCCACCCGGGCCTACCAGGGCGCCGCCGGGGGCGCCGATCCCGGCCTGATCCAGGCCCTGGAGACCTTCATCCTGGAGGATGTCCGCCCGGTCCGGACCCTGGTCTTCGACCTCGATCCCGAGTTGGGCCTCGCCCGCGCCCTGGGCCGCCCCGACGCCGAGGCGCGCTTCGAGTCCAAGGGGCTCGACTTCCACCGGCGCCTGCGGGAGGGCTTCCTGGCCATCGCCCGGGCGGAGCCGGAGCGCTGCCGGATCGTCGACGCCTCCGGCGATCCCGACGCCGTGGAGGCCCGGGTGCTGGCCGGCCTGGACGGCCTCTTCCCCCGCCTGGACTCCGCCGGGTGAGCCTGGCCCCGCCCCATCCCCGGGACGTCTTCGACCTGGTGGGACAGGAGGCTGCGGAGGCGGCCTTCGAGGACGCCCGGGCCCGCGGCCGGCTGCACCACGCCTGGCTGATCAGCGGCCCCAAGGGACTGGGCAAGGCGACCTTCGCCTTCCGCATCGCCCGCCGCCTGCTGGGCGCCGCGCCGGATCCAAGCCGTGGTCTCCTCGGCGCTGCGCCTCAGGACCCGGTCTCGCGCCTCGTCTCCCAGGACGCCCACCCGGACCTGATGGTCGTCGACCGCACCGACTCCGACGGCAAGGTGCGCCGCGAGATCCTGGTGGAGGAGGTCCGGCGGCTGAACGAATTCTTCTCCAAGTCGCCCGCCTCGGCGCCCTACCGGGTCGCCATTGTCGACGCCGCCGACGACCTGAACCGCAACGCCGCCAACGCCCTGCTCAAGACCCTGGAGGAGCCGCCGCCACGCGGGGTCCTGCTGCTGGTCTGCCACGCCCCGGGGCGGCTGATCCGCACCATCCGCTCCCGCTGCCGGACCCTCAAACTGGCGCCCCTGCCGGAGGAGGTCGTCGCCGGCTTCGTCGCCCGGCGGACGGACGCCGACCCAGAGCAGGCCCTGCGCCTGGCGCGCATGTCAGGCGGGGCGCCCGGCCGGGCCTGGGCCCTGGCCTCCGAAGGGGCGCTGGAGATGGACGACGCCGCCCGCGCCCTGCTGCAGGGCCTGCCCGATCTCGACCGGACCCTCGCCCTGTCCCTGGCCGACCGCTTCCGGGGCGGGGAGGGCGCCCGCAGCTTCGCCCTCCTGGCTGAGCGCCTGGCCGCCCGGGTCCACGACCTTGTCCTGCGCCGGGCGGAGGAGGGGATTGGCGGCCTGGACGCCTGGGCCGAGGCCTGGTCCACCCTCGATCGCCTGCCCCGCGAGGTGGAGGCCCTGAACCTCGACCGGGCCGAGGCCCTCTTCACGGCCCTGGCCGACCTGCGCGCCGCCGCCCGCACCTGACTTCACCAGACCTGAGCCCATGCTGCCTGAACCATGCTGATCGACAGCCACGTCAACCTCCACGCTCCCCAGTTCGACGCCGACCGGCAGGAGGTGATCGACCGGGCCCGGGCCGCCGGCATCGCCCTGATGGTCAACATCTCGGACCGACTGACGACCTTCCCGGCCAACCGCGCCATCGCCGAGGCGCCCGACATCTGGTGCACGGTGGGCGTCCACCCGCACGAGGCCAAGGACGTCCCGGACCTTTCGCCCCAGACCCTCCTCGACCTCGCCGCCGACCCGAAGGTGGTGGGCATCGGCGAGACCGGCCTCGACTTCCACTACGACCTCTCGCCCCGGGACATCCAGGCCCGGGTCTTCGCCGCCCACATCGCCGCGGCCCAGGAGAGCGGCCTGCCCCTGGTGGTCCACACCCGCGAGGCGGACGAACTGATGACGCAGATGCTGGAGGAGGCCCACGCCCGCGCCCCCTTCCGCATGCTCCTGCACTGCTACACCTCGGGCGCGGAGCTGGCCCGCCGGGCGGCAGCGATGGGCGCCTGGTTCTCGGTCTCGGGCATCGCCACCTTCAAGGCCGCCGAGGACGTCCGGGCCGTCATCCGCGACATGCCGGCCGATCGCATCATCGTCGAGACCGACTGCCCCTACCTCGCCCCGGTCCCGCATCGCGGACGCCGCAACGAGCCGGCCTACCTGCCCGCCGTCCTGGCCGGCCTCGCCACGGTGCGCGGCTGGAGCCCGGAAGAGGCCGAGGCCCGCTGCGAGGACGCCTTCTTCGCCCTCTTCGACCGGATCCCCCGGCCGTGAGCGGGACCCTGGAGTTCACCATCCTGGGCTGCGGCTCCTCCGGCGGGGTGCCGAGGGCCGATGGCGACTGGGGCGAGTGCGATCCGGCCGATCCGCGCAACTTCCGCACCCGCTGCTCCATGCTGGTGCGAAGGGTAGCGCCTGACCCCGCCCAGGCCACCACCGTCCTGGTGGACGCCTCGCCCGACCTGCGCTGGCAGACGGCCCAGGCCGGCGCCCGGCGGCTCGACGCCCTGCTGCTGACCCACGACCACGCCGACCAGACCCACGGCATCGACGACATCCGGGCCTTCTTCATCCGCCAGAGGGCGCGCATTCCCTGCCACATGGACGCCGCCACCTTCGCCTCCATGGGTCGTCGCTTCGGCTATGTCTTCGAGGGGGAGGGGGGCTATCCCGGCATCGCGGACCCAGTGCTCATCCCGCCCCATGGCCAGGCCTGGTCGGTGGACGGGCCCTCGGGCGCCATCCCTGTCGTCACCTTCGACCAGGACCATGGCGGCCTGCGCTCGGTGGGCTACCGCTTCGGCGACGTGGCCTATTCCAGCGACGTGGTGGGCCTGCCGGAAGACGCCTTCGAGGCCCTGGCCGACCTGGACGTCTGGATCGTCGACGCCCTGCGCTGGCGCCCGCACCCCACCCACGCCCATGTCGACCTGGCCCTGGAATGGGCGGCGCGCCTGAAGCCCCGGCGCACCATCCTGACCAACATGCACATCGACCTCGACTTCACCGCCCTCAGCGCCCGCCTGCCGCCCGGCGTGGAGGCGGCCTTCGACGGCCTGCGCTTCGAACACCAGCTGGGGGCGGGGGCGTGACCCCGCGCCTGAAGCTGGCCTTCCTCGCCTCCCGCAACGGCTCGGCCTTCCGCGCCGCGGTGGAGGCGGCGAGGGGAGGGCGCCTGCCCGCCGACATAGTCCTGCTGATCAGCAATTCGGCCAAGGCGCCGGCCCTCGACTTCGCCCGCGAGCGGGGGATCGCCTGCAAGGTCATTCCCACCGCCGCCGACCCCGAGGCCGCCGACCAGGCCCTGGCCGCCGCCCTGGCCGCCTGCGGCGCCGACTGGGTGGTCCTGTCCGGCTACCTGCGCCGCATCGGCCCCGCCGTCCTCGCGCGGTATCCGGAGCGCATCCTCAACATCCATCCCGGCCCCCTGCCGGCCTTTGGCGGGGAGGGGATGTATGGCCGTCGGGTGCACGAGGCGGTCATCGCCGCCGGCGCTCCGCAGAGCGAGGTCACCATCCACCTGGTCGATGGCGAATACGACCACGGCCGCGTCCTGGGCCGCTGGCCCGTGCCCGTGGAGGCCGGGGATACGCCGCAGGCCCTCGAGCAGCGCGTGACCGCCCTGGAGCCCGAGGTCATGACCCGGACCCTGATCGACCTTGCCGAGGGCCGGCTGGAGCCGTCTCAGGCGTCCTGAAGCTCGGCCTTCGCGGGCACGGGCAGGCGGTTGCCGGCCGCCGCGGCGCGCTTCGCCCCACGGTCGATTTCCTTCATCAGATCATGGCAGTAGACGCCGAAGTCCACCTGGATCGTGTGGCGCTTGGAGGCGTAGTACTGGCCCATGTGCAGGGCTTCGTCCTCGGCCGTGATCTTCTCCATCTCGGCGGGCGAGGGGGGCAGATAGCGGCCCGTCAGGTAGGCGCCCACCAGCTTGGCCTGCTGCTCGGCGAAATTGACCAGGGTCGGCAGGGGCTGGGCCAGGCCCATGTAGAAGAGGTTGGGCACGCCAGGCTTCATCATCCGCTTGTAGAGCGGCAGGCGATGCTCGGAATCCGGGACGAAGGCCGGGTCCTCGAAGAACGGGAACTTCATGTCGTAGCCGGTGGCGTAGATGATGACGTCCACGTCCTCGACGCTGTCGTCGGTAAAGCGCACCTGGCGTCCCTCCAGGGCCTTGATCCCCGGCCGGAAGGTGATGTCGCCGCAGCCCGCCCGGGTCAGGAACTCGCCGCTGACCGAAGGATGGGCCTCCAGGGGCTCATGGTCCGGCTTGGGCAGGCCATAGTCCTCCATGGCGCCCAGGGTCTTCTTGATGGTCTGGCGGGCGAGGGCGAGGCCCAGCTTGCGCGGCATCCAGGGGGGCATGGCCGCCTTGTCCGCCGGCCGGCCGTTCATGTACTTCGGCAGCACCCAGACCCCGCGCCGGGCCGAGACGATCAGCTTGCCCGCCAGGGGCCGCTGGGACAGCTCCGAGGCGATATCCATGGCCGAATTGCCCATGCCGACCACCATCACGGTCTTGCCGCGCACATCCACGGGATCGAAGGGCGTCCGGTAGGCGTGGGAGTGGAAGGAAACCCCGTCGAACTGGCCCGGATACTCCGGAACCCGCGGGCTCCAGTGGTGCCCATTGCACACGAAGAGAATATCGTAACACCTTGTTTCCCCAGTCGAAAGCGTCACGTTCCAGACGCCTTCGGCATCGCGCACCGCCCGGGTCACGCCGGTGTTGAAGGTGATGGTCTCGCGCAGGCCGAAATGGTCCACATAGTCGTGGAAGTACTGCAGCAGCTGGCTGTGATGCGGGAAATCCGGCCAGTCCGCCGGCACGGGATAATCCTCGAAGGCCAGCCGCCACTTGGACGTATCGATGTGCAGGCTCTGGTAGCAGGCCGAAAGCCCGTTGGGATTGTTGTAGTACCAGTTGCCGCCGATGTTGTCGGACATCTCGAAGCAGTCGTACGGGACGCCCAGGTCCTTGAGCTTCTTGGCGGTGGTGAAGCCGGTGCAGCCAGCGCCGATGATGCAGGCCTTGGGCAGTTGGGGCGTCTGGGCCATGCAGGGTCTCCGATCCGTTTCCCGTTCGATTTCAGGAGTCTGGGGCCGATTGCGCCAAGGTCAAGCCTGACCCCGGGTCAGCCTGGCTTCCAGACGCCGTCCGGTCTGCCTGCCTGAGGTTGGGGACCCTTCCAGGCCCAATCCAAGGATGAGGAGCGCACGATTTCGTGCCGTGTTGAGCTCTGGTAGAGCCCTGTCCATGGGCTCTGCAGGTGATGGCGTGAAATTCTCTACGACTCCGCCGGAGAAGCTGTCTGATGGCGTTATCCGCCTCGACGGCTTTCAGATCGCCGACGCCGAGGCGCATTGGCTGGGCGAAGACGACGAGATGCGGTTGCGATTCGAGGCGCCAAGGCGCGCAACGCTCGCGGAAACCCAAGCGGCGATGCTGCGGTGGATCGAAGCCTGGACCACTGGAGGTCCGATGTTCGCCTACGCGGTGCGCCGCCACGACGGCTTGCTCGTCGGAGGTTGTGAACTTCGCTGTCTCGCGGCGGACCGCGCCAACGTCTCCTATTGGATCTTCCCCAGGTTCAGAGGGGAGGGTTACGCCGCTCGCGCCCTCATCCTGCTTGTCCAGGCGGCTTGCGCGATTAGGGGCCTCCAGAGCCTCGAGGCGCACATCGATGTGGACAACATCGCGTCGCGCAACACCGCGTCCAGGGCCGGCTTTGTAGCCATGGGAACCGTCGTCGACGTGTCAGAAAAAGGCGCGCCGGTGGAACGTCTTCTCTATATCTGTTCGACCAGTGGTTCGGTCTAGAACCGGGCCGTGGCCAGACCCGTTGCGCCGCCAACCGACGAATTCAGGTATCTGAATCCAGCTCAAAGCGCCATTTGCGCCGGATCGCCGGGGCAAGATCGACCTCCCAGTTCCGGGCCAGCAGCAGGATATGCCCGAGGACGTCCGCCGTTTCATCCGCCAGCTGCGCCTTCAGTTCTTCCTCGCTTCGGTCGCCCGTCCGCGCCCGGCCGGACAGGCGGGACCAGGCCTGGGTCAGCTCGCCGACTTCCTCCTGCAGCTTCAGAATGTACCAGTCGGCATCGCGCCGGAGGCCGAATGCCGCCACATAGGCCTGAGACGCACGCTCAAACCGATCCGCCAGATCCTGTAGGGAACTCAGCCCCGTCGCCTGTGTCATGAAGTCCTCGCCAGGGCGCCGGCCCCGAACCGCCGGGCGCCGTCGCGAAAGGTTGATCGCATTCTAAAGACCCGGAAGAGCCGGGTTTAGAACCTTCCACGCCTTCAGGTGAACCCGGGCTCCCAGATGGGGCTCTCAGTCGGCTCGACCGTCGGCTAGCTGACCCGAAAGACGCCGTCGCTGCGAAAGCCGATATAGCTCTCGATGGTGCAGCGATGATTGTCGATCATCTCCGGAAGGTCGTTCAGCGCAAACCACTTCAGTGCAGTGGTCTCCGCAGCGATCTTCTCCATGTCGACCCTGTCAAGCGCCTCATCTTCGAGCTCGACCTCGAACAGAAGCGAGTAGCAATGCAGGACGTCGCCATTCGGGTAGCGTACAATCTCGCGCTCGGGATCGGAGGAAAAGCCAAAGCAACGGTAGGCGGCGACCTTCAGGTCGGTCTCCTCGAAAACTTCTCGGCGCATACAGTCGACAATCGATTCTCCGATCTCGGGAGACCCCGCCGGCAATGCCCAGACCCCAAAGTCCAGCCGGCGATGCAGGAGGATATCTTCGCCGCTGCGACGTCGTATGACCGCACGGGCCCCGGGCACAGCAATCAGACTGTGGCCCACACGCTTGCGCATCTCGGGCACATAAGGCCGACCGCGGTCGGCGATGTCAGTTTTCGCGATGGCGATCTGCATGACGCAATACCCCTCGTTCGCCCCCTAGGGGCCTCACCGTCCTGATCCGTTGTCGCTCCGCGCACGGGCTGTCCGCCTAGCGGGGTCGTCAAGCCGCGGAGCGGGCTCAGGAGGTTTGATCTCTCCTAGACTGTCAAGCGCACGACTTCTGCCAGGGGGGCCACCCAGCCGAATCTCGAAAAGCCTATTTGGCCCAAATTCGGATACCTCCGCGTTGGCGGGGCGCAGACGTCTAGGATATCCACTTGGACCGTATATCTGCAGGAATGGCAGGGCCGTGAGCCTTGGGGCTCTCTCGATTTCTGATAATATTCCTTATGCGCATGTTGGATCTCACTTTTGGCGAGACTCAATCGCCGCAAAGGCCGTCTCCCATCCCACCTCAGACGGCGGGGCTCAGCCGGTGATCGCCAATCCCGCTTGAATCCCCAGGGGCCTGCGGCTAGACCCGCCGCCATGTCCGTCGCCCTCACTCGGCCGATTACCGGTAAACCGACCCGCACCTGCGGGGCGTTTCCGGCTGTGCGCGCCTAGCCTCGCCGGACACTCGCCCCGCAACTGCGCGGGGCCCCCACAGCCATCACGGCGATCCCCGCGCGTCCACCGTCATCCGGAGACGCCCCAAATGACCTCCTCAGCTTCGCTTCCCGCCCGTCCCCATGTCGGCATTGTCGGCGCCACGGGACTCGTCGGCGCCATGATGCGCGAGATTCTGGCCGAACGCGGCTTTCCGGTCGGCGGCCTTCGCCTCTTCGCCTCCTCCCGGTCGGCGGGTGCGACCCTGCCCTGGAACGGCGGTGAGGTGCGCATCGAGGACGCCGAAGCCGCTGACTATTCCGGCCTGGACCTGGTCTTCTTTTCCGCAGGCGGGTCCGTCTCCCGCACCCTCGCGCCAAGGGTCGCGGCGGCCGGCGCCATCGTCATCGACAACTCCTCGGCCTGGCGCAGCGACCCGGAGGTTCCCCTGGTGGTCTCAGAGGTAAACCCTGCGGCCCTGGGGCGCCGCCCGAAGGGGATCATCGCCAATCCCAACTGCACCACCATGGTCGCCATGCCCGTCCTGCGGCCGCTGCACGAGGCTGCGGGCCTCCGGAGCCTGGTCGCCAGCACCTATCAGGCGGCCTCGGGCGCCGGGATCGAGGGCATCCGGATCCTGGAGGCGGAGATCGCCGCAGCAGGCCGGGACGCCGCCGGCCTGGCCCGTCGCGGAGACGCCGTCGCCTTCCCGCCGGCGGCCAAGTGGTCATCGACCCTGGCCTTCAACGTCAACCCCCTGAACTATGTGCTGGGCGAGGACGGCTACACCGAGGAAGAAGTCAAGCTCCGCGACGAGACCCGCAAGATCCTAGGCCTTCCCGACCTGCCCATCAGCGGCACCTGCGTTCGGGCGCCGGTCTTCACCGGTCACTCCCTATCGATGAACCTGGCCTTCGATCGCCCCCTCTCGCCGGACAGGGCGCTGGACATCCTGTCCCGGGCTCCAGGCGTGATCCTTGCGCAGGCCCCCAATCCCCTGGCCGCGACCGGACAGGATGCGGTCTTCGTCGGACGGGTGCGGGCCGACCCGACCCAGCCGAACGGCCTCGCCCTCTTCGTCAGTGGGGACAATCTGCGCAAGGGGGCGGCCCTGAACGCCGTCCAGATCGCCGAGGTGCTCCTGCAGGGGCGCTGAGCGGCCCCTTCCCTTCCACCTCGCCGTTATACCGGGCCTGTACATCGACCCGGATTCCCGCTGCAATCGTTCGCCGCCCGGGACCTCCCGGGCGGCGCCGGAACCTGATCGCCTGCGAGGCCCGCCCATGTCCGACACCGCTGCCGAAGCCATCCCCGGATACGACCGCCCCGCCGTCGAGGCCTGGCTGGCTGCGCACTGCCCGGAGCTGGCAGGGCCCTTTGAGTGGGTCCGCCTGGCGGGCGGGCACTCCAACCTGACCTGGCGGCTGACCGACACCCTCGGCCGACAGGCCGTGATCCGCCGCCCGCCCCTGGGCGAGCTCCTGCCCAAGGCCCACGACATGGGCCGGGAGTTCCGGGTCCTCTCGGCCTTGAAGGACACCCCCGTCCCGACGCCCCGCCCCCTCGCCTTCTGTGAGGATCCGTCGGTCACCGGCGCGCATTTCTACGTCATGGACTTCCTCGACGGGCACCCCCTCTACACGGTGGAGGACGTCAAGGACTGGGCGCCGGAGGCGAAGCGCCGCGACCTGGCCTTCGCCTTCATCGACGCCCTCGCCCGGCTCCACGCCCTCGACCCCGCCGCCGTGGGCCTGGGCGACCTGGGCAAGCCCGAGGGCTATGTGGAGCGCCAGATCAACGCCTGGGGCCGGTCCTGGGCGGCGTCCGTCGGCCCGGCGGGCTTTGACGACCCCCGCGCCCACGAAGTTGAGGCCTTCCTGCGCGCCCGCCTGCCCGGCCAGGTCCCGGCCCGGATCGTCCATGGCGACTTCGGCATCCACAACATCCTGGTAGGCCGCAGCGGCGGGCTCCTGGCCGTCATCGACTGGGAGATCGCCACCCTGGGCGACCCCCTGGCGGACCTCGCCTACGCCCTCAACCCCTGGCCCGATCCGTCCGATCCCGAGCCGCCGGCCGACACCGCCCCCCACGCACAGCCGGGCTTTCCCACGCGCTCAGAGCTGGCGGAACGCTACGCCGCGGCCACGGGCGCCGACCTCTCCGGCCTGAACTATTACGTGGCCTTCAACCGCTGGAAGAGCGCCTGCATCGTCCACGGCGTCTACGCCCGCTACATGGAGGGCAAGAAGAGCACCGAGGGCGTCGATACCGAGGGCTTGAGGATGAGCGTCCTGCGCAGCCTGGAACTGGCCGCCCGGGCGGTCCGGGCGAACCCGGCCTAGGTCTGGCGCCGTTGACCCCCTCACCCGGCTTCGCCGGGAGCTCCCCCTTGGGGGAGCAATTGAGATTCATTCCTCCCCCAAGGGGGAGGTGGACCGCGTAGCGGGCCGGAGGGGGTCAGCTGAGCCGCCGTTGACCCCCTCAGTCAGCTTCGCTGACAGCTCCCCCTTGGGGGAGCAATTGGCTCACTAATTCCTCCCCCAAGGGGGAGGTGGACCGCGCAGCGGGACGGAGGGGGTCAGCGGAGTCGCCGATCAGTGGGTCACCCGCGCCGTCTTCAGCCCGGAGACCGCATCCTCGAAGACATAGGTCGCCCGCGGGACCACCGTCTTGCCCACCTCATAGACCGTGACCAGGGTCACACTGCGATCCTGGCGCCAGCCTATGCCCGGAAAGCCCACGGCCGCCACATGCCACCGGCCATCGGACTGGGTCGCGACAACGTCGAGTTCGTCCTCCGAGAACCCGGGCATGACCGGCAGCTTCGGCGTCTTGCCGAACAGGGGCAGCTCGCGCTGGGTGCGCGCCAGCTGGGTGCGGACCTGCTCCACCTGGGCCCGGGTGGAGGCCGGCGGCGGGTTCGGGTGATAGCTGACCGGCGTCGCCCTCCGGCCCTGGAGGGCGTCCGTCGCCTTGGCCCGGTTGAAGGCGGCGGCGAGGACGCTGGCGTTGATCTCGAAGGCCCGGCAGTCCGCCGCCCGGGCGCACAGCTGGTCGGCCAGCCGGCGCTGGGAATTCAGCAGAAGCTCCACCTGGCAGGTCCGGCCCCAACCGGAGCCTGTCCAGGGCGTCACCCCGATCGTGACCAGGGGCTTGCGGGCGGCGTTGGCCTCGCCCGGCGACAGCCCCGAGCGCTGGATCTGGATGAGAGCCGGCGCGCCCCCTGCCCGGCCCACATGGGCCTGGCCGCCACCACACAGCTCGCCCTGCAGAGGCGGAGACGGGATCAGCGTGGCCGGCGCGCCCGGCGGGCCCCGCGCAAAGGCCAGGCTCTGGCAGGCGGCGCTTCCCGAGACATGGCTGACCTCGAAGATGTCGGTTCCCGGCAGGCGGCGCACCTCGACGGGCGCACGCCCATCCGCCAGGTCCAGGGCCCGGCGCACCTGGGCCTGCGCGGCCACCCGCGCCTCTGCCGGCGACCCGGGCGGGGCGGCCGGAGCCATCTCCACCAGGCTCTCGACCCCTGCGCCCCCAAGGGTCGTCCAGCGGGCGTCGCCCAGCTGGCGGGCCCCTGCGGCGACGGCCTCGCAGGGGGCGAGGTCTGCGGACCGCGGCCGGGCGGTCGCCTTCGATCCGGGCGGCGAGGCGCCCATGACCACGAGGGCGACCGCGAGGGTTCCGCCAGCCAGGACGATCCCGCTGAACCGCTTCCGCCTCACCTGCAGTCTCCCGGACTTGACCTTGACCCCATCCGCCACCTACCCCTGCGCCCGCCTGGGGGGCAACCGGAGTTCGACATGCGCAGACTGCTTCTCGCCACCGCCGTGGCCCTTGCCGCCGCAGGTGCGGCCGTCGCCCACGACTACGCCGCCGGCGACCTTCGTATCGCCCATCCCTGGACCCGCCCCACCTCCGCAGGGGCCCCCGCCGCCGCGGGCTACATGGAGATCCGCAACACCGGCCGGGCCGCTGACCGCCTGGTGTCGGCCTCCACGCCCCACGCCGCCCGCGTGGAGATCCATCAGTCCTCCATGGAGGGCGGGATGATGCGCATGAAGGCCCTGCCCCAGGGCGTGGAAATCCCCGCAGGCGGGGTCGTCAAGCTGGCGCCCGGCGGCCTGCACCTGATGCTGTTCGGCCCCAAGGCCGCCGTGAAGCCAGGCGACCGGATCCCCCTCACCCTCACCTTCGCCAAGGCCGGCAAGGTGAAGATGGAACTGGCGGCGGAGTCCCGGCCGGCGGCCAAGCCGGCCTCCATGCCCGAGGGCCACCGGCACTAGCCGGCGGCCAGGGCCGCCTGGATGTCCGCCTCAAGGGCTTCGGGCGCCACGGTGGGAGCGTAGCGCTTCAGAACCTTCCCATCCCGTCCGACCAGGAACTTGGTGAAGTTCCACTTGATGCCCCGGGTGCCCAGGAGGCCCGGGCGGCTCTCCGTCAGCCACTGGAACAGGGGATCGGCCTTCGGGCCGTTCACGTCGATCCGGGCCAGGACCGGAAAGGTGACGTCGTAGGTCAGGCTGCAGAAGCTGGCGATCTCCTCGGCGTCCCCCGGCTCCTGGTTGGCGAACTGGTTGCAGGGGAAGCCCAGCACCACCAGTCCCTGCTCGCGATGACGCCGCCAGAGGTCCTCCAGCCCGGCGTACTGCGGCGTGAACCCGCACTTCGAGGCGGTGTTCACCACCAGCACGACCTGGCCGGCATAGGCCGACAGGGCGTGATCGCTCCCGTCGGCCGCCTTGACGGTGAAGTCCTGAACGCTGGTCATGAGAACCTCCCGAATCCGGCGGCGACGCGATCCAGACTATGCCAGGACTCGCCCGGCGTATCCCCGAACTCTGGGGTTTCCAGGACATGAGATCGTCCCCCCTTCTAAGGCCGTTGACGGGCGCCCTTTCCCAACGCCTAAAGGGCTCAGGCCGCCCGCCTTCCTGCGGCGCGACTCTTGCGGATTGAGACGACCCCATGGCGGAACAGACCCAGGCCTTGCAGCAGCTCCTCGACATCATGGCCCGCCTCCGCGACCCGCAGGACGGCTGCGCTTGGGACCTGGAGCAGACCTTCGCCACCATCGCCCCCTACACCGTCGAGGAAGCCTATGAGGTGGCCGACGCCATCCAGCGGGGCGACATGGCCGACCTGCGCGACGAGCTGGGCGACCTCCTCTTCCAGGTGGTCTTCCACGCCCGGATGGCGGAGGAAGAGGGCGCCTTCGCCTTCGACGACGTCGCCCGGGCCATCGTCGACAAGATGATCCGCCGGCACCCGCACATCTTCGGCGACGCGGGGCAGAGAACCAGTGGCGAGCAGGTCCGGGCCTGGGAGGAGGTCAAGGCCGCCGAGCGCGCGGCCAAGGCGCCCCGGGCCGGCCTGCTGGACGACATCCCCGCCGCCCTCCCCGGCCTGACCCGGGCGGTGAAGTTGTCGAAGCGCGCCGCCGGCGTGGGCTTCGTCTGGCCGGATACCCAAGCCGTCCTGGACAAGCTGGAGGAAGAGCTGGCCGAACTTCGGGCGGAGGTGGCCAAGGGCGACCACGCAGCCCTGCGCGAGGAGCTGGGCGATGTGCTCTTTGTCATGGCCAATCTGGCCCGCGACCTGGACATCGATCCAGAGGACGCCCTGCGCGAGGCCAACGCCAAGTTCCTCCGCCGCTTCCGCCATATCGAGGCCCGTCTCGCCGAGGACGGCCGGACGCCGCACGACTCCGACCTTCAGGAGATGGACGCCCTCTGGAACGAAGCCCGCGCCCAGGACAAGACCCGCCCCCGCTGACCTCTCCCGAAGGTGGCGCCCGCAGCGTTTCGGAAGGGGTGAGCTGAGCCGCCGTTGACCCCCTCAGTCAGCTTCGCTGACAGCTCCCCCTTGGGGGAGCAATTGGCGCTCAGTCATTCCTCCCCCCAGGGGGAGGTGAACCGCGCAGCGGGCCGAAGGGGGTCAACGGAATCTCAGCAGACCCCCTCAGTCAGCTTCGCTGACAGCTCCCCCTTGGGGGCGTAATTGAGTTCTAATTCCTCCCCCCAGGGGGAGGTGGACCGGGGCGAAAGCCCCGGGCCGGAGGGGGTCAACGGCGCTTCAGCCGCGCCCTCACCCAGCCACGCACGGAAGGCCGAAGGTCAGGCCAGGACCCCGACGCCGGGGAAGAGGCGCTCCAGCTGGCCCTGGGCCTGGTCGGAGAGGCTGACGGTCAGGGCGACTGAGCCATCCTCGGCCTCGCGCCGCTCCAGCACGCGTCCATGGCGGTAGAGCCAGGCGATCAGGTCGCCCTGGCCGGCGGCCGCGTGGATCTGCACCGGCGCCGCTTCGTCAATGAGGCCGGAAATCCGGGTCAGGAGGGCCTCGCACCCCTCCCCCGACACCGCCGAGACCAGGACGGCGGCGGGGCGGGCGAGCCGTGCGTCAGCCCGACGTTCCTCGCGGGCCTCGACGTCCAGTCGGTCCGCCTTGTTCCAGACCTCGATGACCCGCCGTTCCGCCATTTCGACGCCCAGGCGGTTGAGCACCTCGCGCACGTCCGCAGCCTCGGCGTCGCTGTCGGGGCTGGCGATGTCCCGGACGTGCAGGATGACGTCGGCCTCCTTCACCTCCTCGAGGGTGGCCCGGAAAGCCTCCACCAGCTCATGCGGCAGGTCGGAGATGAAGCCCACAGTGTCCGAAAGGACCACCGGTCGCCCGCCGGGAAGCCTGAGGGTGCGCAGGGTCGGGTCCAGGGTGGCGAAGAGCATGTCCTTCGCTTCGACCCCGGCGGAGGTCAGCCGGTTGAACAGGGTGGACTTGCCGGCGTTGGTGTAGCCCACGAGGGCCGCGGACGGCGCCGGCGCCCTCTTCCGGGCGGCGCGCTGCAGGGTCCGGGTGCGGCGCACCTCGTCCAGCTCGCGCTTCAGGCGACCGATCCGCTCTGCAATGAGCCGGCGGTCGGTTTCGATCTGGGTCTCGCCGGGACCGCCCATGACGCCGAAGCCGCCGCGCTGGCGCTCCAGGTGGGTCCAGGTGCGAACCAGGCGCGAGCGCTCGTAGGACAGCCGCGCCAGCTCGACCTGCAGGCGGCCCTCGCGGGTGCGGGCGCGGCGGGCGAAGATCTCCAGGATCAGGCCGGTCCGGTCGATCACCTTGACCTTCCAGGCCTTTTCCAGATTGCGCTGTTGGACGGGCGTGAGGCTGTCGTCCACCACGACCACGTCGGCCTCGGCGGCTTCGCAGAGGGCGGCGATATCCGCAACCTTGCCCGAGCCGAACAGGGTGGCCGGGGTCAGCCGCCGCAGGTTGAC
>JADBZH010000004.1 GCA_020402585.1 Phenylobacterium sp.
CCCTGGACCGCCCGGTGCACCCGGGTCGGGGAAGGTTAGGCCGGGTTCCCCCCGTTAGGGCAAGGGGAAAACACCGGCCCAACCCGCAGGATCAGCCGCCCTGCATCTTGCGGAAGAACTTCCCGCTCTGTTCCCCGCCGTTCACATAGGCCTGCTGGCCCGAGGGGTCGGTGATCCGGGCGAAGTTGTCGCGGATTTCTTCGACCGAAAGCCCGCCCTCGCCAAGGTAGACGCCCTCGGTCTCATAGATGCGGGCCTGGGCGAAGGCGCCGGCGCCGGCCGTCATGACCACGCCGGTGGGGGCCTCTTCCGAGACCAGATAGACCACCGCCGGGGTCACGTACTCGGGCTTCAGCTTGGCGAGGACCTCAGCCGGCATCAGGTTCTCGGTCATCCGGGTGGCGGCCACAGGGCTGATGGCGTTGACGTGGATATTGTTCTTCTGGCCCTCGAGCTTCAGCGTGTTCATGAAGCCGATCAGGGCCAGCTTGGCGGCGCCGTAGTTCGACTGGCCGAAGTTGCCGTAGAGGCCGGTGGAGGAGGTGGTCACCAGGATCCGGCCGTAGTTCTGGGCCTTCATGATCTCCCAGACCGCCTTGGCCGGCTTCACCGTGCCCATGACGTGCACGTTCATCACGGCCTCGAAGTCGGACATCTCCATCTTCGAGAAGGTCTTGTCCCGCAGGATGCCGGCGTTGGCGACCAGGATGTCGATCCGGCCCCAGGCGTCCATGGCCTGCTTGACCATGTTGGCGACGCCGGCGTCGTCGGTCACCGACCCGCCGTTGGCGATGGCCTCGCCGCCAAAGGCCTTGATCTCGGCCACGACCGCCTCGGCCGCAGCAGAAGAGCCGCCCGAGCCGTCCATCGAGCCGCCCAGGTCGTTGACCACGACCTTCGCGCCGCGCCGCGCCAGTTCCAGGGCGTGCTGCCGGCCGAGGCCCCCGCCCGCGCCCGTGACGATCGCCACCTTTCCGTCAAACCGGATGTCCGCCATCTGAAGGCTCCCTGCCCATGTTGAAGTCGCGGCGGGTTGTGCGGCGGGCGGGGCCGGGCGTCAAGAAGCCGCGGCGGCGGCGCCCTTCAGGAACCGCACCAGCACCCGCTGGCCGATCAGGAGGGGCGCGTCGTCAGCGCTGACCACCACCTCCACCACCCGTTCGTCCTTGCGCTCGGCCGGGTCGTCCGATTGCAGGCGCCTGGCGCCGAACACCGCCGAGATCCTCAGGACCTGTCCGCGATAGCTCTTGCCCGGCTCGGCCTCGGGGCTGATCTCCACCGCCTGACCCACGGCCACAGCCGGCAGGGAGCCCTCGGTCACCTCGGCCCGGACGATGCGCGGGGCCTTGGGCTCCAGGTCAAACAGGGTCGAGACGTTGAGGGTCGAGGCGCCCGCCCCGGGGTTGGCGTAGCGCCGGGCGATCCGTCCGTCCACCGGCGCGCGCACCATGGTCTGCTCAAGCTCGTACTGGGCCTGGGCCAGGGCCGCCCGCGCCGTATCCACGGCGGCGTGCCCGGAGGCCAGATCAGCCTCGGCCTGCCGGACCTGGTCCTCCGCCTGGTCCATCTTCTGGTCGGCGACGAAGTTCGACCCGACGAGGCCCGCAAGCCGTTCGCGTTCGCGGCGGGCGGTGGAGAGCGCCACCTCCAGCCCGGCGAGACGCGCCCTGGCCTCGCCGAGGGCCGCCGAGGCCCGCGCCGCCGCCAGCCGCG
This sequence comes from Phenylobacterium sp., assembly GCA_020402585.1. GTDB lineage: Bacteria > Pseudomonadota > Alphaproteobacteria > Caulobacterales > Caulobacteraceae > Phenylobacterium. The sequence continues at coordinate 1,714 of JADBZH010000004.1, forward strand.
GCTCCTCGTCTTCCTGCCGGGCCAGCACCTGGCCCTGCGACACCGCGTCGCCCTCATTCACCAGGACGTCGCGGATGATGCCCGCGCGGCGGGCGGCGACCGGGATCATGCCGCCCTCGATGTCGACCTTGCCATTGGCGGCCGCCGCATAGGGAGAGGGTGGGGCGGCGGCCGCAGCCGGAAGTTCAGCCTCCGGGGCGGTCAGCATCCGCCAGGCCGCGAGGCCGCCGCCCAGCGCCACCAGGAGGATGAGTCCCCAGGCCAGGGGTTTGCGCAACAGGCCCATCATGTGGTCTCCGCCTCCGTTCCGGCGATCCGGCCATCCTCGATATGGATCACCCGATCCGCCCAGGCTTCAAGTCTCTGGTCGTGGGTGACGCAGATCACCGCGGCGTCGCGCTCCCGCGCCGCCCGCTGCAGCAGGCCGACCACCCTTTGTCCATTGTCCCCGTCCAGCGCCGAGGTGGGCTCATCCGCAAAGATCAGTTCCGGCTGTTTGGCCAGGGCCCGGGCGATGGCCACCCTTTGCTTCTCGCCGCCAGAGAGTTCCGCCGGGCGCAGGCCCAGCCGCGGTGTCAGCCCCACCTCCTCCAGGGCCTCGGCCGCCCGTCGCCGGGCCTCGCGCCGGGGGCGACCCGCAAAGGTCAGGACCTGGGCCACCTGGTCCAGGGCGGTCAGGGCCGGGAACAGGTTGAAGCCCTGGAAGATGAAGCCGCAATGATCCATCCGGAACCGGTCGATCACCTCGGGCCTCTGCCGCCAGAGGTCCGTCCCCAGGGCGCTCACGGTCCCGCTGTCCGGTCGCAGCAGGCCGGAGAGAACAGCCACCAGGGTCGACTTCCCCGAACCCGAGGGCCCCATGACAAGGGTGATCTCGCCCCGGCGGGCGGTGAAGTCGACGGCGTCCAGCACCGTGATGGACGCCCCGCCGGAGGCGTAGCGCTTGGTCAGGCCCCGGGCTGAGATGGCGAGGTCGCTGCTCATCTCAGCAGCTCCGCCGGCTGAGTGCGGGCCAGGGCGCCCAGGGACAGGAAGCCCGACACCAGGGAGATCGCCATCAGCAGGAGGGCGACGCCGCCGACATAGGGAAGGGGAAGGCTCAGGGCCACATGCGCCGCCCGGGCGGCCGCCATCACCAGGCCCATCAGCGCCGCCGTTCCGAGAAGGCCGGCGATCCCGACCCAGAAGGACAGCTCCACCACCACCCCCCTGAGGGCGGGCATGGAGACGCCGAGCGCCCGGAGGCTGGCGAACTCGCGGATGTTCGAGGCCACCGCCCCCCGGAGGGTCTGTGAAGTGATGCCGACCCCGATCAGGATGGCGATCACCATGGCGAACCCCAGCAGAAGGCCCACGATCTGCTCCTTCATGAAGGCCTCTCCGTTGGCGCGGGAGAGATCCTCACGCAACCAGGCGCGGTACTCCCCGTTTGACCCCGCATTGAGGAAGTCGCGCACCTCGGCCGCCTTCTCCGGCGACCTCAGCTTCAGAAGGAAGAGGCCGGACTTGTCGCCGCTGGTCATGAGCTTCAGGCGGATCAGGGTGTCGCGGGAGACAAAGACCGTCGGCAGTTCGACATTGGAGTAGCCATTCACAGTCGCCCGGACCTGCAGGGTCTGCCCGCGCAGGATGACGGGATCGCCGACCTTCACGCCCAGCCGCCCAAGGGCCGAGACGTCCGCCACCACGGAAAGGGGCGCCGCCAGCGCCTGCCTTGCGGAATCCGGGAAGTCGACGGGCAGGGTCACGGAACCGGGCGCGGGGTCCGCCATCGACACCCGGACGAAGGTGCGCACCTGCCGGCCGCCCGGCGGCGGGATATTGACCCACTCGGCGACCGGAAACTCCCAGGTGTCCACCGCCGTGACCTCCGGGTGCAGCCACATCTGCGGCCGCAGGCGCGCCGGGAGCTCGGCCACGGTCGAGCCCATCAGGCTCTCGGCCTTGGGCGGCAGGATGATGATCTCGGCGGGCGACCGGTCGATGGTGGCCGTGAAGGCCCTCAGCAGGCCCTGGATCAGGCCCACCTGGGCCAGGATCAGCACCCCTGAGAAGGCCAGCGCCAGGACCGCCGCGAGGTAGCGGCGCCACTCGTATGTCAGTGTGGCCAGAGCCAGGGACATGGGCGCTCCAGTGGACTTTCCGCGCTCAGCATTCCATCCCTTGCGTTAATCGAAGGTAAGGTTGCGCGACGTCAACCGTGTACACCCCGGGGGTGGCCACAGGCGATGGCGGCGGCTAGAAACGGCCCCCTGACGCCTGAACCGGGCGCTAACGGATGATGACATGAAGCTCAAGCTCGCCGGCGCAGTGGCCGCCGCCGCCCTCGCCCTGCCCGCCGTCGCCCTGGCTGACGAAGGCATGTGGACCCTCGACGCCTTCCCCAGTGCAAAGGTGGAGCAATCCCTCGGGGTCAGGGTCGACCAGAAGTGGCTTGACCGCGTACAGGCCGCCTCCGTTCGCCTGACCAGCGGCTGCTCGGCCTCCCTCGTCTCGTCCGACGGCCTCGTCCTGACCAACCAGCACTGCGTGGTCGAGTGCGCCCAGAACCTGTCCAGCGGCGAGGCCGACTACGTCAAGGACAGCTTCCTGGCCCGCGTGCGCGGCGAGGAGCGGACCTGCCCCGGCGTCCAGGCCGAGGTCCTCCTGTCCATCACGGATGTCTCGGCGGAGATCACCAAGGCGACGAACGGCCTGTCAGGCGGCGACTTCATCAAGGCCCGCAACGCCGCCTATGCCCGCCTCGAGAGCGAGGCCTGCGGCAAGGCGCCGCAGACCCGCTGCCAGGTCATCAGCTTCTATCGCGGCGGCCAGCACAAGCTTTACCGCTACCGGAAATACGCCGATGTCCGCCTGGTCTTCGCTCCGGAACTCGGCGCCGCCTTCTTCGGGGGGGATCCCGACAACTTCAACTTCCCCCGCTACGCCCTCGATGTCGCCTTCCTGCGACTTTACGAGAACGGCAAGGTCGTCCGCACCCCGCAGCACCTGACCTGGACGGCCCGCGCGCCCCTGCCCGGCGAAGCGACCTTCGTCTCGGGCAATCCCGGTTCCACCGACCGCCTGCTGACCGTCGCCCAGCTGGAGACCCAGCGTGACCTCGCCCTTCCCATCGGCCAGCTGCAGCGCTCCGAACTTCGCGGCCGGCTGATCGAGTTCTCGCGCCGCGACGCCGAGAGCCGCCGGATCGCCACCGACTCCCTGTTCGGCGTCGAGAACAGCTTCAAGGCCATCTTCGGCCGGCAGTTCGCCCTCAACACGCCCTCGCTGATGGACGTCAAGCGGGCCGAGGAAGCCGACCTTCGGGCCCGGGTTTCCGCAGATCCCGCCCTGGCCGCACGCGTTGGCGATCCCTGGTCAGAGATCGTCGCCATCCAGAAGGTCTATGCCGACCAGTTTCTGCGCTTTCGCCAGCTGGAGTCGGCCTCCGGCGGATCCTCGGACCTCTTCAACTATGCCCAGGTCCTCGTCCGCGCGGCCCGCGAGCGCACCCTGCCCAGCACCGAGCGCCTGCCCGAGTTCTCCGACGCCCGCCTGCCCCTGCTGGAGAAGCAGCTCCTCGACGCCTCGCCTGTGGATCCGGCCCTTGAACAACTGGAGCTGGAGTTCTGGCTGCTCAAGACCCGCGAGTACCTGACCGCCGATGATCCGGTCACCAAGCTGCTCCTCGGCCGCGACAGCCCGGAGGCCCTGTCCCAGGCCCTCGTCTCGGGCTCGAAGCTGGGCGATCCGTCGGTGCGCAAGGCCCTCTGGGAAGGCGGGGAGGCGGCCATAGCCGCTTCCGACGACCCCATGATCCGATACGCCCTGAAGATCGACGCCGAGGCGCGCGCCGTGCGCAAGGCCTGGGAAACCCAGGTCTCGGCCCCCACCGAGGCCGCCGCCGCCCGCATCGCCAGCGCCCGTTTCGCGGTCTACGGCGACAAGGTCTATCCTGACGCCACCTTCTCCCTGCGCCTGTCCTACGGGAAGGTCGCCGGCTGGACCTGGCGCGGGACCGAGGTCCCTCCGACCACCAACCTGGCGGGACTGTACGAGCGGGCCACCGGCGCCGAGCCCTTCCGCGTCGCCGACCGCTGGCTGGCCGCCCGCGACCGCATGAAGCTCGATACGGTCTTCAACTTCGTCACCACCAACGACATCATCGGCGGCAATTCCGGCTCGCCGGTGATCAGCGCCAAGGGTGAGATCCTGGGCGCCGCCTTCGACGGGAACATCCATTCCCTCGGCGGCAACTACGGCTATGACGGAACCCTGAACCGGACCGTGGTGGTCTCCACCGCCGGCGCCACCGAGGCCCTACGCCATGTCTATGGCGCCGACGCTCTGGTCCGGGAGCTGGGGGTCCGCTAGGGCTCGCCGACAGAACAAGACGGGGGAAACCAATGACAGACCTGTTCGCGCCGATGAGCTTCATCCGCGGCCCGGCGATGAAGAACCGGCTGATGCTGGCGCCGCTCACCAACCTGCAGAGCCATCCCGGCGGGACGCTCTCCTATGACGAGCACCGCTGGCTCACCCTGCGCGCCCAGGGCGGTTTCGGCCTGACCATGACCGCGGCGGCCCACGTCCAGGCGATCGGCCAGGGCTTCCCCGGCCAGGTCGGCATCTTCTCCGACGTCCACATCCCGGGCCTCGCCCGCCTGGCGGAGGACATCCGCAAGGCTGGCAGCCTGGGGGTCGTCCAGCTGCATCACGCCGGCATGCGCTCACCCGCCGCCCTCATCGGCGAGGCGCCGGTCTGCCCTTCCGAGGATGCCGACACCGGCTCCCGCGCCCTGACCCTGGATGAGGTCCACCAACTCCGCGACGACTTCATCGCCGCCGCGGTCCGGGCCGACAAGGCCGGCTTCGACGGCGTCGAGATCCACGGCGCCCACGGCTATGTGCTCTGCCAGTTCCTCAGCGCCGAGACCAATCGCCGCACCGACGCCTATGGCGGCTCGCCCGAGAACCGGGCCCGCCTGATCCTCGAGATCATCGACGGCGTCCGCGCCTCGTGCCGGCCTGACTTCAACCTCGGCCTGCGCCTGTCGCCCGAGCGGTTCGGCCTCAGCCTGATGGAGATCCGCGACCTCGCTGGCCGGCTCTTCTCCGAGGCGAAGATCGACTACCTCGACATGTCCCTGTGGGATTGTTTCAAGGAGCCGGTCGAGGAGGCCCACCGCGGCCGGACCCTCATGTCCTACTTCACCGACCTGCCCCGCGGAGACGTGCGCCTCGGCGTCGCCGGCAAGCTGATGAGCGCCGCCGACGCCCGGGCCATGCTGGACGCCGGCGCCGACTTCGTCCTCCTCGGCCGGGCCGCCATCCTGCACCACGACTGGCCTCAGAAGGCCCGCGCCAACCCTGACTTCCGCCCTGTCAGCCTGCCGGTCACCCGGGCGCACCTCGAAGCCGAGGGCCTGGGCCCGACCTTCGTGAACTATATGAGCACCTGGGCCGGCTTCGTCGAAGGCTAGGGCCATTGCTCCCCCAAGGGGGAGCTCCCGCCGGAGGCGGGTGAGGGGGTCAACGGCCTCGCCGATAACCTGTTGATCCCCAACAGCTAGCGGGTTGCGCCGGAGGGCTTCCAGCGTTCAAGTGGGTCCCACGCCCCAGGGGAGACCAGTCCATGTTTCGCGCAGAGAACACCCAGAGCCTTCTGGGCCTCGCCGTCATCATGGGCCTGTGCTGGGCCCTGTCCGAGAACCGCCGGGTCTTTCCCTGGCGGCTGGCGGCCGGCGCCCTCCTGATCCAGCTCCTTCTGGTGTTGGGCCTTTTCGGCCTGCCGCCCCTGCGCGCCGTCGTCGCCGCCCTCGGCCAGGGGGTCGAGGCCCTCGCCGCCGCCACCCAGACCGGCGTGGCCTTCGTCTTCGGCTTCCTTGCAGGCGGGGAGGGCCAACCCTACGGCGTCTCCAACCCCGGCGCCCTCTTCGTCTTCGCCTTCCGCGTCCTGCCGGTCATCCTGGTGGTCTGCGCCCTTGCGGCCCTTCTCTGGCACTGGGGCATACTCAAGGCTGTGACCCGCGCCTTCGGCTTTGTCTTCGAAAAGACCATGGGCCTGCGCGGCCCGCCGGCCCTGGCGGTGGGCGCCACCATCTTCATGGGCCAGGTCGAGGGGCCGATCTTCATCCGCAGCTACCTGGCGCGTCTCAGCCGATCCGAGCTCTTCATGCTCATCACCGTGGGCATGAGCTGCGTGGCCGGCTCCACCATGGTGGCCTACGCCGCCATCCTGAAGGATGTCCTGCCCAACGCCGCCGCGCACATCATCACCGCTTCCGTGATCTCGGCGCCCGCCGGCGTGCTGCTCGCCCGGATCCTCGTGCCCCGGGATGTCGCCGCGGAACAGGCCGAGCCCCTCGAGACCGGGTCTGAAAAGGCCTATGAGAGCAGCATCGATGCGGTGAGCCGGGGCGTCTCCGACGGCCTGCAGATCGCCCTCAACATCGGCGCCACCCTCATCGTCTTCGTGGCGCTTGCAGCCATCGTGAACGGCATGCTCGGCCTCCTGCCCGATATCGCCGGAGCCCCCCTGACCCTCGAGCGCATCCTCGGCGTCCTCTTCGCCCCCCTGGTCTGGCTGATCGGCGTCCCGGCCAAGGACGCCCAGATCGCCGGCGCCCTCCTGGGCGTCAAGCTGGTCCTGACCGAGTTCACCGCCTTCATCCAGCTGGGCGCCACGCCGGTCGAAGCCATCGACCCGCGAACCCGGGTGCTCATGGCCTACGCCCTCTGCGGCTTCGCCAACATCGCCTCGGTGGGCATGAATGTGGGCGGCTACTCCGTCCTGGTGCCGGAGCGCCGCTCGGAGGTCATCGGCATGGTCTGGAAGGCCATGTTCGCCGGCTTCCTCGCCACCTGCCTGTCCGCCGCGGTCGTGGGCCTCCTGCCCCGCGAACTCTTCCACTGAACCGTCGACCCCGGAACGCCCATGAAGCTTTACGACACGCCCCTCGCGCCCAATCCACGCCGCGTGCGCTGGTTCATGGCCGAGAAGGGGATCGAGGATGTCGAGATCGTCCGCGTGAACATCATGGAGGGCGACCACAAGACCCCCGACTATCTCAAGCGCTTCGGCCTCGCCAACATCCCGGCCCTGGAGCTGGACGACGGGACCTGCATCACCGAGAGCCTGGCCATCTGCCGCTACCTGGAGAGCCGCTACCCACAGGGGAACCTCTTCGGCGCCACCCCTGAGGAGGCCGCCGTCATCGAGATGTGGACCCGCCGGGGCGAGCTGCTCGTGGCCTGGCCCCTCATGCTGGCCGTCCGCCACACCCACCCGGCCCTGGCCCGGTTGGAGACCCAGGTCCCCGCCATCGCCGAGGCCAACCGCACGGCGGGCCTGCGCGGCCTGAAGATCCTCGATCGCCAGCTCCAGGAGACCGAATGGCTGGCGGGCGAACGCCTGACCATCGCCGACATCGTCGCCTTCATCGGCGTCGACTTCACCCGGATGATCAAGCTGGAGATTCCGGAGGAACTGACCGGCGTCACCCGCTGGATGGCCGCCATGCGCGCCCGCCCGGCGGCCGCGATGGCCGTCTGACACCGCGTCCATGGCTCCCCCAAGGGGGAACTCCGGGCGAAGCCCGGTGAGGGGGTCAACGGCGGCTCAGCTGACCCCCTCCGGCCCGCTGCGCGGCCCACCTCCCCCTGGGGGGAGGAATGAGAGAGCCATTGCTCCCCCAAGGGGGAGCTGTCAGCGAAGCTGACTGAGGGGGTCAACGGCGGCTCAGCTGACCCCCTCCGGCCCGCTGCGCGGCCCACCTCCC
>JADBZH010000040.1 GCA_020402585.1 Phenylobacterium sp.
CCAGAAGGGATTGATCTCGCCCCAGAAGGGATTGATCTCGCCCCAGAAGGGATTGATCTCGCCCCAGAAGGGATTGATCTCGCCCCAGAAGGGATTGATCTCGCCCCAGAAGGGATTGATCTCGCCCCACGACGCCGCCAGCGGCCGCGTGGCGGTGGGCGTGGGTTTGTTGGGCAGGAGGCTCGTCGCAGTCGTGGAAACCGTCGCGCTCGCTGTCGGCGTCGGCGTGGACTTGGTGCTCGTCGCCGAGGGCTTGCTGGCCTTGGAGGCAGAGGACGCATGGGCCTGCACGGCCAGGAGGGAGACCCCCGCCATCGCGGCCAGGGCGATGGAGCTGTGACGCTTGGAGAACCTGCGGGACATGACCTGCTTCCTCTCGTCGGAATGACGCTGATGGGCAGGATCGGATTACGCGCCGAAGTGTTAACGGAGCTTAACGGGAAACAGTGAAGGGCCTGTTAACCAAAGAAAATTTCCCCATTGGAATGCATCTATTTCGAAGATAGTGTTTAATAGTTAAAGGATTATGAAAATCAGAGTATCATGCTCGCTTATTCGCAGACAAAAATTGGAACAATCCCGATCATGTCTGCGAAAACCAGGAAAACTCAGTGTAAAGTAATGGGAATCAAGACTTCAAGTGCTCTCTTCTGATGCCAAGAGGGTGTCCCTAATCTTAAAGGACGTGAGCGCCTAGAGATTCAACTCAACGATGAGCGGCGTGTGGTCTGAAGGCTTGTCCCAGCCGCGGGGGGTCCGGTCGATCCTGCAACCGACAAGATGGTCCGCCGCCTGGGGGGAGATCAGGCCGTGGTCGATGCGAATCCCGTTGTTTCTTGGCCAGGCGCCGGCCTGGTAGTCCCAGAATGTGAATCCCCCCGGACCCTCGCCGGCCTCGGTCCAGGCGTCGCTGAGACCGAGCCAGAGGAGGCCCCGCAGGGCCGCCCGGCTTTCCGGCTGGAACAGGGCGTCGCCGGTCCACTCGCCGGGATTGGCGGCGTCGAGCGGCCCCGGGATCACATTGAAGTCGCCCATCAGGGCCAGCGGTTCCTCCAGCCGGAGCAACTCTGCGGCGTGGCGGTGCAGGCGGGCCATCCAGGCCAGCTTGTAGCCGAACTTCTCCGTGCCCAGGGGGTTGCCGTTGGGCAGGTAGATGGACGCCACCCGGACAGGCCGGGGACCGGAGACGACCGCCTCTATGTAACGGGCCTGCTCATCGGAGGGATCACCGGGGAGCCCCCGGCTCACATCCTCCAGCGGCGTCCGGCTGAGGAGGGCCACGCCATTGTAAGTCTTCTGGCCATGGACCTCGACATTGTAGCCCAGCCGCTCGAAGGCCTCGGCGGGGAACTTCTCGTCGACGCACTTGATCTCCTGGAGGCAGGCGACGTCCGGGCGTTCGGCTTCGAACCAGCGCAGCACCGTCTCAAGACGGGCGTTGATGGAATTGACGTTCCAGGTGGCGATCCGCACGGGCTCAGATCGAGAAGCTGACGCCGCAGCCGCAGCTGGACCGGGCGTTGGGATTGCGCACCCGGAACTCCGCCCCGGCCAGTTCATCGACGAAGTCGATCTCGGAGCCCTTCAGCAGGACGAGGCTGATCTCGTCGACAAGGGCCGTGGCGCCGTCGCGCTCGATCCGCATGTCGTCGGGCGCCGCCGCCTCGACGAGGTCGAACTGGTACTGGAACCCCGAACAGCCGCCGGCGTCGACGCCGATCCGGAGCATCAGGGGGCGGCCCTCGATCCGTGAGAGCTCGGCGATCCGCCGCGCCGCCGCGGGGGAAAGGGACAGGTCCGGGGCGTTCAAGACTGCATCCTTGGCCATAGTGCTCTATATGACCCCGGTTTGGCCGCCTTGGAAGGGGCCGATCTCCAGGAGCCGACGATCGCATGGCCGTCCCCCGCGCCGCCTACGCCCAGAGCGCCGCCGCCTCCCGCGGCCGCCGCCACGAGGAGCCGGAGAGCCGGACCCGCACGCCCTTCGCCCGGGACCGGGACCGGATCATCCACACCACCGCCTTTCGCCGCCTGAAGGAGAAGACCCAGGTCTTCGTGGCCCACGAGGGCGATCATTACCGCACCCGCCTGACCCATTCGCTGGAGGTGGCCCAGATCGCGCGGTCGGTCGCCACAGCCCTCGGCCTGGAGGCGGACCTGGCCGAGACCATCGCCCTGGCGCACGACCTCGGGCATCCGCCCTTTGGCCATGCCGGCGAGGACGAGCTGGACGCCGCCATGCAGCCCTTCGGCGGCTTTGACCACAATGTTCAGACCTTCCGGGTCGTCACCCGACTGGAGCGTCGCTATCCGCTCTGGGAGGGGCTTAACCTGACCTGGGAGACCCTCGAGGGCGTCATCAAGCACAATGGCCCTGTGACCTCCCGCCTGGAGCGTCCTTCCTGGAGCGCCGTGGCCGAGTTCGACCAGAGCTACAGCCTGGAATTGGGCGGTTGGGCCTCGGCGGAGGCCCAGGTCGCGGCCCTCGCCGATGACATCGCCTACAACAATCACGACGTGGACGACGGCGTGGTGGCGGGCATGTTCACCCTCGCGGACCTGCTCGACGTCCCGCTCATCGGACCCATTCTCTTTGGCGTGAAGCGGGACTTTCCCGACCTGGACGACTCCATTGTCCGGATGGAGGCGGTCCGCCGGATGATCGGCGCCATGGTGGACGACGTCATGGCCGAGACCACCCGGCGGGTGGCGCAGACCGGCGTGGACTCCGCTGAGGCCGTGCGGGCCCTGGACCACGCCCTGGTGGCCTTCTCGCGCCCGATGCTCGAAGACCTCGCCGCCCTGCGGGAGTTCCTCCTGAACCGGATGTACCGTCACTGGCGGGTGAACCGCACCCGGAGCCAGGCCCGGCGCATTCTGGCCGAGATGTTCCAGCTGTTCATGGCCGAGCCCGATGTCCTGCCCGCGGACATCTACGCCGCACTCGAGGACCGCGACGAGGCCTCCCGGGCCCGGAGCGTCTGCGACTACATCGCCGGGATGACGGACCGTTTCGCCATCGAGGAGCACAGGCGCCTGTTCCAGCTGGAGGTCTGGTCCTGACGCGGCCCGGGGTGCGTGACCTGTGCTCGGGGGGCTAAACTGAAGACTCTCCGCGATCCGTATTGATTCGCGGTCCCAGGACGGAACTGGCCATGTCTGAACATGATCGCGGCGGCGGGTCGTCGCACGATGAACCCCTGGCCTTCGACCGGCGCGATCGGAGCGCGCCCCGCGGCTACGCATCCCGGGGCCCTGCGCCCCTGACGCTGGTTCTGTCGGTTCTTCTTCTGCTGGCCCTGGCGGCGGCGATGTTCGCCTTCTATCGCAGCGGTCTGAACGAAGGCTCCCGGTCGCCGAGGGAGATCGGCGCCCCGGTGGGCGACCTTCACGCTGCTGCGCCGCCGGCCTCCGGCGATGTCGACCCCGCCGCCGGATTGAAGATCTACCAGCAGGCGGAAGGCGAGCCGCCCCCGCTCCAGCCCAACTTCACCCCGCCGCCGGAGCAGCCCCTTCCGCGGCCGTCGCCAGCGCCTGCGGCGCCCGTTGCGCCTGCGGCCGTAATTCCTGCGCCTTCGGCCGCCACTCCTGCGCCGGCGCCCGCCTCGCCGCCGCCTGCGCCGGTGACGGTCCTGACCAAGCCGGCCCCGACGCCTGCGGCCAAACCGCCAGAGACGCCGCCACGTCCCGCCCCGCCCGCACAGGCGGCCGCCAAGCCCGCGGCGCCGGCGGCTAAGCCGGCCCCGGCGCCGGCGTCGGCCCCCAAGCCGGCCGCCACCGGCGGCTCCGCCAGCGTGCAGATCGGCGCCTTCTCCTCCGCCGAGATCGCAGACAGGGAATGGAGCGCCGCCGTCGCCCGGGCGGGCGGCTCCGGTCGAGGCAAGCGCGTAGAGCGGGTCGACCGCGACGGGGCCACCCTGTTCCGCACCTCCGTGACCGGCTTCCCGGACCGCGCCTCGGCCCAGGCCTTCTGTGACCGGCTGAAGGCGGCCGGAAAGTCCTGCTTCGTCCGGTGAGGGCCTCCGCCGCCATCTACGGCTGCCTTGGACCGCGCCTCGGGGCGGAGGAGATCGCCTTCTTCCGGGACGTCCAGCCCTGGGGGTTCATCCTCTTCGCCCGCAATATCGAGGGGCCGGACCAGGTGCGCGCCCTCATCGCCGCCCTTCGTGAGACGGTCGGCCGCCAGGACGCTCCGGTCCTGATCGACCAGGAGGGGGGACGGGTCCAGCGCTTCGGTCCCCCCCACTGGCGCAGATACCCCCCGGCCCGGGTCCTGGCCCGGCTCCCGGGTGGACTGATCGCCCAGCGGGACGCGATCCGGCTGGGGGCGCGCCTGATGGCTGACGACCTCTTCGCCCTGGGCGTGAATGTCGATTGCGCGCCCGTCCTCGACGTTCCCCAGCCTGGCGCCCACGACATCATCGGCGACCGCGCCTACGGAGAAACCCCGGAGGCCGTGGCGGTGCTGGGCCGGGCGGCGGCGGAGGGGCTCCTGGCGGGAGGGGTCCTGCCGGTGATCAAGCACATACCCGGCCATGGCCGTGCGACTTCCGACAGCCATCTCGACCTGCCCGTGGTCGAGGCCTCCCTCGAAGCCCTCCGGGAGACGGACTTTCCACCCTTCCAGGCGCTCTCGGACATGCCCCTGGCCATGACCGCCCATGTCCTTTACCGGGCGCTCGACCCCCTTCGCCCCGCAACGACCTCCCGCCGGGTGATTAGGGAGGTGCTCCGGGGTGAGCTCGGCTTCTGCGGCCTCATCATGAGCGACGACCTGTCCATGCAGGCGCTGGAGGGAGACATGACCCGCCGGGCCCGTCAGAGCCTCTCCGCGGGATGCGACGTGGTGCTCCACTGCAACGGCGACATGGTCGAGATGAAGGCCGTCGCCGCCGGCGTTCGGGGCCTGTCAGGCCAGTCCGCCCGCAGGGCCGAGGCGGCGTTGTCGCGGCTTCCCCTTCGTCCCGAACCCTTCGACCGCCGCGAGGCGGAGGCCCGCTTCGACGCCCTGCTCTCGGGGGCCGGCTCGTGAGCGAGGCCGCTGAGGTCCAGCCCCGTCTCGACTTTGAAGCCGCCGAGGGCGCCGCCCTGGACGGCGAAGCCCTGATCATCGACGTCGATGGTTACGAGGGCCCCCTGCATGTCCTTCTCGCCCTCGCCCGGAGCCAGAAGGTCGATCTTCTCCGCATCTCGATCACCCGCCTGGCGGACCAGTACCTGTCGTTTGTCCAGCAGGCCCGGAGGCGCAGCTTCGCGCTGGCCGCCGACTACCTGGTCATGGCGTCCTGGCTGGCCTTCCTGAAGTCCCGGCTGCTCCTGCCCCGGCCCGAACGTCCCCAGCCGGAGGAGGCGCCCGCCGAGGAGGTGGCCGCCCAGCTGGCCTTCCGCCTCGCCAAGCTTGACGCCATGCGGCGAGCCTCCGAGGCCCTCCGAGCCCGGCCCCAGCTGGGCCGGGACGTGTTCGTCCGCGGCGACCCGGAGGCGATCCGGATCCTGCCCTCGACGCGGCTGGAGGGCGACCTCTACGCCCTCATGCAGGCCTATGTGGACCAGAGACGACGCTCGGATACCCGCAGCTACCGGCCCGAACCCGTGAAGGCCTACGCCCTGGAGGCCGCCCGCGACCGCCTGCGCGGCCTGCTTCCCGAACTGACCCGCTGGACCTCCCTGACCGGAGTGGCGCCGCAGCCCGCCTTGGGGATGGTGTCCGCGCCCAGCCGGGCCTCGTACCTGGCCTCGACCCTCTCAGCGAGCCTGGAGCTTGTGCGAGAGGGCGCCCTGGAGGCGCGGCAGCTTGAGGCCTTTGCCGAGATCTACCTCCGCAGCCGAAGGGGAGGAGGCGATTGACCGGACCGACAGACCCCGCCGCCAAACCGGATCCCACCGAGACCGAGCGCCGCATCGAGGCGCTCCTGTTCGCCGCCGCAGGGCCGCTGAGCCTCGATGATCTCGCTCGCCGGCTTCCGGAGGGCTCCGATGTCGACAAGGCCGTCGCCGGCCTGCAGGTCCGCTACGCTGGCCGGGGCGTCGAACTGGTCTGCGTGTCCGACCGCTGGCGCTTCCAGACCGCATCCGATCTCGCCTTCCTGATGACGGTGGAGCGGGAGGAGCCGCGGCGGCTGTCCCGCGCCGCCCAGGAGACCCTGGCGATCATCGCCTACCACCAGCCGGTGACCCGGGCCGAGATTGAGGCGGTGAGGGGGGTACAGGCCAGCCGCGGCACCCTGGACGTCCTGCTGGAGTTGCGCCTGGTCAGGATGCGGGGGCGGCGGCGAACGCCCGGCCGGCCGGTCACCTACGGCACCACGGACGCCTTCCTCGAGCACTTCGGGCTGGCCAGCCTGGCGGATCTGCCCGGCGCCGCCGACATGCGCGCTGCGGGGCTTCTCAGCCTCGACCTGCCGGCGGACTTCAATGTCCCGACTCCAGGACTTTCCGCTCCGGAAGAGGACCCGCTTGAGCCTGGGGACGACACCCCGGAGTTCCACATGGACTTCCTGGGCGACCCCGGCGACGAGGGCAAAGGCCCGGCCGGCGCCGCCTGACCCTTGGCGGTACCGGGGGGCGGCGTCTATATAGGCGGATGATTGGTCCGCGGGGCCGGTCTGAACCCGATGAGGAGCTTGTCACATGGGCGGAATGTCTCCGGTCCACTGGATAATCGTTGCGGTGGTTGTCCTCGTGCTCTTCGGCGGGCGAGGGAAGCTCTCAGGCCTGCTCGGCGACGCCGGCAAGGGCATTCGCGCCTTCCGTGACGGCCTGAAGGAGGGCGGCAAGCCTGAAGCCCCCGGCGAGACAACGGCGGCCAAGGTGGACGCGCCCAAGGAAGACGCCCGGGGCTGACCCCGAGCGACCCGAACCACCCCAGGCCTTGGCATGGGGAAAGTGCTAGGACCTGGCCATGCTTCCCGAAGTCGGCGGGCTTGAATACCTCCTGATCGCCGCTGTCGCCCTGATCGTCGTCGGGCCCAAGGACCTGCCCGTCATGCTCAGGAAGCTGGGCGAGTGGATGGGTCGCCTGCGGGCCATGGCCGCCGAGTTCCGCGCCAGCTTTGACGACATGGCCCGGCAATCCGAGCTCGACGAACTGCGTCGCGAGGTGGCGGCCATGCGCCAGTCCCAGGGCGCGCTGCTGACCAGCGAGACCGCCGAGGTCAACCAGGTCCTTCGCGAGATCGGCGACAGCCTTCAGACCTCTGACATCCAGTTCCATCCGCCGCTTGGCGGCGGGGCCCCGGAAGAGGCGAGAGCCGAGGAGGCGCCGGCCGAGGAGGCCGCTCCGGCCGATCCGACCCCCGCCCCGGAGGCGGTCTCGGCGTCGCCCAAGCCGCGGCGTCGCCGCAAGGCTGCGGAGCCGGCGGGATGACTGACGCCCATGAACCCGATGACGAGATCGAGGCGTCCCGGGCCCCGCTCCTGGACCACCTGGTCGAACTCAGGCAGCGACTGATCCGATCGCTTGTGGCCGTGGTCCTGTCGTTCATCATCTGCTTCGCCTTCGCGGATGTCCTCTATGGGCTGCTTCTGAGGCCCTACGAAGCTGCGGCGGGGATCCTGGCGGCCCAGAAGGCGGCGACCGCATCGGCGACGCAGACCGGGTTCTGGGATGGCGTCCTGCAGGCCCTTCACCTGAAACCGTCGACAGCCAATGGGGGCGGAGGTCCCTTTGACCTGCTTCTGGTGCTCATGGGCCTGAAGGAGCTGCCGCCCGTGCAGGGCCAGGAGCTCAAGCTCATCTACACCGCCCCGCTCGAGTTCTTCTTCACCAAGCTGAAGCTGGCCGGCTTCGGGGCGGTGGTCCTGTCCTTCCCGGTGCTGGCCAGCCAGGTCTACGGGTTCGTCGCACCTGGGCTCTACAAGCGGGAACGCCGCGCCTTCCTGCCCTTCCTCGTCGCCTCCCCGGTTCTGTTCACCCTGGGCGGAGCCCTGGTCTATTTCTTCATCTTCCCCTTCGTCCTCTGGTTCTCCCTGTCCCAGCAGATCACGGGCGCCGGGGGGATCACCGTGGAGCTCCTGCCGAAGGTCTCGGACTATCTGACCCTGGTCACCACCCTGCTCATGGCCTTCGGCCTGTGCTTCCAGCTGCCGGTTGTCCTGACCCTCCTGGGCCTGGCCGGAATGGTCAGTTCCACAGCGCTCCGGGAATTCCGGCGCTACGCCATTGTCGCCATCTTCGTCGTCGCGGCGATCGTGACGCCGCCGGATCCCATCAGCCAGCTCATGCTCGCCCTGCCGATCATCCTGCTCTACGAGGTCTCCATCTGGTGCGTGCGCGTGATTGAGTTCCGCCGTCGGCGGGAGGTCGACGAGGACGCGATCGCCTGAATACCTCCAAGGGACGGTTGGCGCCCCCGGCGACGCGGACTAGAGAAGTCGGCCAATCCCTGGACCTTTCCGCCATGCATGACATCCGAGCCCTTCGCGACACTCCCGACCTTTACGAAATGGCCTGGGCGGCGAAGGGTCGGTCCGGAGCCGCGTCTGAGGCGCTGGTCCTGGACCAGCAGGTCCGCGCCGCCCGAACCGCCTCCGAGGCGGCCCAGGCCCGGCGTAATGACCTCTCCCGGCGGATTGGCCAGGCCAAGGCCGCAGGGGACGCAACCGAATCCACGCGGCTCCTGGCTGAGGTCGAGATCCTGAAGGCTGAGGCCGCCGGCGACGCCGAACGGGAAAAGGCCGCGGACGAGGCCCTGCGGGACCTTCTGGCCAGCCTGCCAAACCTGCCTGCACCGGACGTGCCGGAGGGCGCCGATGAGGCCGGGAATGTCGAGGTCCGGCGCTGGGGCGAACCCTTCGCCATCCAGGCCCCCCGCAATCACGCCGATCTCGGCGAGGCCCTCGGCCTGATGGATTTCGAGGCCGCCGCCCGTATGAGCGGCGCGCGCTTCGTGGTTCTCAAGGGCCGATTGGCGTGGCTGGAGCGGGCGCTGGGCCAGTTCATGCTGGATATCCAGACCCTCGAGCATGGCTACACCGAGGTCTCGCCGCCCCTCCTGGTGCGGGACGCCGCCGCCTTTGGCACCGGCCAGCTGCCCAAGTTCTCGGAAGACCTCTTCCGGACCACGGACGACCGCTGGCTCATCCCCACCGCCGAGGTGTCCCTGACCAACCTCGCACGAGAACAGATCCTCGCGGCGGAGACCCTGCCGCTTCGCATGACGGCCCTGACGCCCTGTTTCCGGTCTGAGGCGGGCGCCTCGGGCCGGGACACCCGGGGCATGATCCGCCAGCACCAGTTCTACAAGGTGGAACTGGTGTCGATCACCGAGCCCGACCAGTCGGACGCCGAGCACGAGCGGATGGTGTCCTGCGCCGAGGCGGTCCTGAAGCGGCTGGAGCTGCCCTTCCGGACCATGCTGCTCTGCCGGGGCGACATGGGCTTCAGCGCCCGTCGGACCTACGACCTGGAGGTCTGGCTGCCCAGCGAGGGGCGTTACCGCGAAATCAGCTCCTGCTCCAACTGCGGCGACTTCCAGGCCCGCCGCATGGACGCCCGGACCAAGTCAGCCGGCGAGAAGGGCACCCGCTTCGTCCACACCCTGAATGGTTCCGGCCTTGCCGTCGGCCGGACCCTGGTGGCCGTCCTGGAGAACTACCAGGACGAGGGCGGCCGGATCGCTATTCCCCAGGTCCTTCAGCCCTACATGGGCGGGGTCACCCATATCGACCGGACCGCCTGACCCCGTGCGCATCCTCCTGACCAATGATGACGGCATCCACGCGGAGGGCCTGGTCTCGCTGGA
Source organism: Phenylobacterium sp. (assembly GCA_020402585.1). GTDB lineage: Bacteria > Pseudomonadota > Alphaproteobacteria > Caulobacterales > Caulobacteraceae > Phenylobacterium. The sequence continues at coordinate 9,744 of JADBZH010000040.1, forward strand.
GCGGATCGCCCGGGTCCTGAGCGATGACATCTGGATCTGCGCGCCGGAGTACGAGCAGTCCGGCGCCAGCCGCTCCCTGACCCTTGCCGAGCCCCTGCGGGTCCGCCGGCTCGACGATCGCCGGTTCGCCACCACCGGAACGCCCACCGACTGCGTGATGCTGGCCGTCACCGAACTCATGGGCGGCCTGAAGCCTGACCTCGTCCTCTCGGGCGTCAACCGGGGCGCCAACCTTGCCGAAGACGTCACCATGTCCGGGACTGTCGCGGGCGCCATTGAAGGCATGGCCCTCGGCGTGCCGGCCATCGCCCTGTCGCAGATGAGCTGGCCGACCCCGGGGGAGGAGCCCGCCGACCAGCCCGTCTTCTTGCCCGCCGAGCATTTCGGTCCAGGCATTGTGCGCCGGCTGATGGAGATCGGCTGGCCCTCGGACGTGGTGATGAACGTCAACTTTCCGTCCCGACCCTTGGCCGACATCCGTGAGGTCGAGGTCACGCGCCAGACCTTCCGGGATCTTCATGTCCGCCAGGCCGTCCAAAGGACGGATCCCCGTGGCGAGACGTACTACTGGATGGGCTTCCGGCGGGAGCTGTCCGCCCCCGCCGCCGGCACGGACCTGCGCGCCATCTACGACGGCCGAATCTCCGTGACACCGCTGCACATCGACCTGACTCACCAGGAAACCGTCCACAGGATGCGGGCTGTCCTGGGCGGCGCTCCGCCGAAGGCCTGAGGATGGTGAGGCGCCCCCACACTCCCGAGGACCCCCGGCACGCCCGCCTGATGGAAAGCCTGAGGGAGCAAGGCGTTTCGGATCCGGCGGTGCTGACCGCCATAGCCACGACCCCGAGAGATCTCTTTACGCCGGACCTTTTCCAGGAAAGGGCCTTCGAGGATCAGGCCCTGCCGATCGCCTGTGGGCAGACCATCAGTCAGCCCTACATCGTCGGGCTGATGACCCAGGCCTTGCGGATCGAGAAGCGCTCCCGCGTTCTCGAGATCGGGACCGGGTCCGGCTACCAGACCACCATCCTCTCCAAGCTGGCGCGGCTGGTCTACTCGGTTGAACGTTACCGGACCCTGCTGTCCGCTGCGGAAGGTCGCTTTCGCGAACTCGGTTTGACCAATGTGATCACCCGCTTTGGCGATGGGGGCCAGGGTTGGCCCGAACAGGCGCTTTTTGACCGGGTCATGGTGACTGCCGCGGCTTCGGAAGATCCGCGCGCCCTGCTGGCGCAACTGAAGCCAAAAGGGGTATTGGTGGCGCCAGTGGGCCGGGGCCCCGTCCAGAACCTGAACCGGTATGTCGGGGATGGGGAGGGCGGTTTCACGGTGGAGACCCTGATGGAAGTCAGGTTTGTGCCCTTGCTGGACGGCGTCGCGAAGGACTCCTGAGCGCGCCAAATTTGTGACGATTTCTTGGGGCTGAGAGTCTGGATCGCGTGGACGATCCGAATCGCAGCGCCACACTGGGTAAACAGAGCCGGAGCGGCGATGAGCAGCATTCTCAACCGGACCGTCCTGATGCTTGCGGCGACGACCGCGTTTGTCAGCCTTGCGGGCCCTTCGCTGGCTCGGGAGCCAGCCGGCGCTGAGGCCGCACCGGTGCAGCTGGCCCTGCTCCAGGCCGCCGGCGACACCTATACCGTGCAGCGAGGCGACACCCTCTTTGGGATCAGCCGTAAGCTCGGCCTCTCTCCTGAGGCTATTGCCGAGGCCAATGACCTTGGATCCGGCGCCCGTATCGATGCGGGCATGAAGCTGAAGTTGCCTGGCGCCCAGGCCAGCGAAGGTCCGGCCGCGCGACCCCAGGCCGCGGGTCGCGTCATCACCGTTTCCACCGGACCGTCGACCTATGTCGTCCGCAGCGGCGACACTGTTGACGAGATTGCGGGCCGCCTGGGCATGACCCGGAAGGCTTTTGCCGACCTCAACAACCTGGAGCCGCCCTACGCCCTGAGCGTGGGGCGCAAGCTCAAGGGGCCGCCTGAGACCCGAAGGGCGTATGTGGTCGCCGACGGCGACAGCCTTGAGGTCGTGGCTCGGCGCTTCTCGGTCACCCCCCGGGCTCTGGCGGGAGAGAACGGGTTGCGCAGCACCGCTGCTCTGAGGACGGGTCAGAGGCTGACCCTTCCGCAGGGGTATAGGGACCGGGGCCCCATTCGGGCGGCTGCGGCGTCGACGCGTCCGCCGGCGACCTCCGCCGCGCGGCCGGCGCGGCCAGAGGTCGAACCGACTGCCGAGGCGCCGTCCGCTGCGCCGCAGGGCGCCGCGACTGTGAGGGTCCTGGCCGGCGGCCGCGTGATCTCGGTCAAGGGCAAGCCCGCCGCCTACACGGTCCGGAAGGGCGACACCGTCGACGCGATCGCAGACCGCATGGGGCTGTCCCGAAGGGAGCTTTCGAGCCTCAACGGCCTGAAGCCCCCGTATACGCTTCGCCCCGGCCAGGTGCTCAAGGGCCCGGCCGAGACCCAGCGGGCCTATGTCGCCGTGGCCGGCGACACCCTTTCCGTCGTCGCGCGCCGGTTTGGCGTGACCCCGAGGGCCTTGGCGACGGCCAATGGGCTCCGTTCAACGGCCTCGATCCGGTCGGGCCAACGCCTGATCCTGCCGGATGGCGCCCGGGATCGCGGACCCATCCGAGAGACCGTCCGCGTTCCGGCGCCGCAACCGGCTCGCCCCGCGCCCGAGGCGGTCGCCCCGGAGACAGACGCGCCGCTGGAGGATCCCTCCGCTGCAGGACCTCCTGAGCTGAGGACCGAGCCCGGACAGCCGGCGGTGACCCGTCCGCCTGCGCCTGAGCCCGAGCCGGCCCCAGCCCCAGCCCCAGCCCCAGCGCCGGCGCCTGCCCCGTCCCAGGCCCCGGCCACGCCAGCTCCCGCCCCCATTCCCGCCCCGACGCCGCAGCCTCGCCCCGAGCCCCCCCGAGCGGTCCCGCCCCGGGTAGAGGCCCCGCGGCCGCCGGTCGTCGCTCCCCCTGCGCCGCGCCCCGTCGCCCCGCCTCCCAGGGTCGCGCCGGCGCCGGCGCCTCCCGCCGCAGCCCGGCCGCCCTCCGGCGGATTCACGCTTCCTCCGACCGCATCCACGACGCCCCTTACGGACGCCCAGGTCGCAGCGCTCGGCAAGGGCCGGTTCCTGTGGCCGATGCGGGGGGAGATCCTCTCTGACTTCGGACCCAAGGGCACCGGCCAGAGGAATGACGGCATCAACATCCGGGCCGCCCGCGGCGCCCCGGTCAGGGCTTCCGCCGCCGGCGAGGTGGTCTATGCCGGCGACCAGGTGCCCGGCTTTGGCAACCTGGTGCTGATCAAGCATCCGGACGGCTGGGTCACCGCCTACGCCCACCTGTCCAACGTCGATGTGAAGATCCAGCAGAGGGTCCTTCAGGGGCAGCAGATTGGCGAGGCGGGCGATACGGGCGGGGTCTCCGAGCCCCAGCTCCACTTCGAGATCCGCTACGCGCCGACGCCAGCCGAGCGGGCCCGTCCCGTGTCTCCGTCCCTGCTCCTGCCGCGCTGAGGAGTCAGACCGGCAGGGCGATCCCCCGCGATCCGGCGTGGTCGAGGATGAACTGCCAGGCGACCCTGCCGGACCGCCCCCCGCGCGCCTGCGCCCACTGCAGGGCGCGTCGGTCCAATCCTCGCACCGGCAGGCCGTACCGCCGCGCATAAGCCCGTACGGCGGCGAGGTAGGTCGCCTGGTCCATGGGGGGGAAGCCGATCCAGAGGCCGAAGCGGTCGGAGACGCTGACCTCCTCTTCGGCGTCCTCAGCCGCGGCGATCAGTCCCCGGTCCTCGGCATGGCCGCGGGGCATGAGATGTCGCCGGTTGGAGGTGGCGAGGAAGAGTACATTCGAAGGGGGGCCGGAGACCCCGCCCTCGAGGGCCGACTTGAGGGCCTTGGCCGCTTCCGCGCCGTCCTCGAAGGAGAGATCGTCACAGAGCACGACAAAGCGCTCCGGGCGTCCCCTCAGAGTGTCGAAGAGCCGGGGCAGGGCGGTCACTTCGTCTCGGTCTACTTCGATCAGCTTGAGGTCGTCCCGGTCCCTTGCGCAGGACATGAACGCCGCCTTGGCCATGGAGCTCTTGCCGGCGCCCCGCACCCCCCACAGGAGGACATGGTTGAAGGGTAGTCCCGCTGCGAACCGGGCCAGGTTCCCGGACAGGATCTCTATCTGGCGATCAACGCCCAGGAGAGCCTCCAGGGGCAGGAGATAATCGGGCGCCGCGATGAAGAGCCCCCGTCCGGAATCGTGCCGGAACAGCCGCGCCCCAGCAAAGTCGGGCGCCGGCGGCATCGGCGGGGCCAGCCTTTCAAGGGCTTCGGCGATGCGGAGGAGAAGGGGAGAGATGTCCTGGGTCATGGACCGTGATTAGCCATCCCGACCCTCCATTGCAAAAGGTCGGTCAAGCGCATAGCTTCCGGCGACCCTGAAGGGCGCAGCTTGCGCCCGCCCGCCCTCGGAGAGGCCATGTTCGCCACCCCCGCCTACGCCCAGACCGCCGCCGGAGCCCCCGCCGGAGGCGGGATCGAGGCCATGCTCCTGCAGATCGCCCCGCTGATCGGCCTGTTCGTCCTCTTCTACTTCCTGCTGATCCGTCCGCAGCAGAAGCGGATGAAGCAGCACCAGGAAATGCTCACAGCCCTGAAGCGCAACGACGTGGTCGTCCTGGCGTCGGGCGTGGTCGGCAAGATCGTTCGTGTGGAGGAAGGCGAGGTCGGCGTGGAGATCGCCCAGGGCGTCACCGTAAAGGTCGTGAAGTCCATGATCTCGTCGGTCCGCTCGAAGGGCGAAACCGCCGCCAACGACGCCAAGGCCTAGGCCTGGACGCATGATCGCTCCCTCGCGCTGGCGGCTGATCTCCGTCGTCGCCGCCCTGATCTTTGGCGTGCTGTTCACGCTGCCCAACCTGCTGCCAGCGAGCGTGCGGGAAGGGCTTCCTGCCTTCTTGCCGAAGCAGACCCTGAATCTTGGCCTGGACCTGCAAGGCGGGTCCTATCTCAAGCTCTCGGTGGACACCCGGGCCCTACGCACAGAGAAGACGACCAACCTCATCGAGGATGTCCGGACCACGCTGCGGTCCGAGGATATCGCCTTTACGGACCTGGGGCAGGTGGGCGCCGACGTCACGGTCCGCATCACCGATCCCGCCCGGTCGAACGAGGCCCTCAACCTCCTGCGGACCCGGCTGGGCGGCGATATCGCTACAGGCGGCAGCGGGCTGGAACTCTCGGCCCAGGCTGACCAGCGCATCCGGATGGGCTGGTCGGCGCAGGCCCTCACCGCCGAGACGAGCCGCGCGGTCGACCAGTCCATCGAGATTATCCGCCGGCGGATCGACGCCCTCGGCACACGAGAACCGGCCATCCAACGGCAAGGATTCGACCAGATCGTCGTGCAGGCGCCTGGCGAAAGTGATCCTGAGCGCCTGAAGTCCATTATCGGCCAGACCGCCAAACTCACCTTCCAGATGGTGGATGACTCCGTCTCGGTGGCCGAAGCCGTGCAGGGACGGGTCCCCCCGGGCTCTGTGGTGCTGCCGAGCCAGGACGAGGGGCCGCTCCTTCTGAAGAAACGCGCCGTCGTGACCGGGGAGATGCTGACCGAGGCGTCCCAGGGTTTTGACGGCCAGACCGGACAGCCGGTCGTCAACTTCCGCTTCAATGGTCAGGGCGCCTCCCGGTTCGGGGAAACGACCGCGAATAACATCGGCAAGCGGTTCGCGATCGTCCTGGACGGCAAGATCATTTCAGCCCCGGTGATCCAAAGCGCCATCATGGGCGGTTCCGGGCAGATCTCCGGGAACTTTACGGCGGAAACCGCCAATGACCTCGCCGTCCTCTTGCGCGCCGGCGCCCTTCCGGCGCCCCTGAAGGTTGAACAGCAGAATACGGTCGGCGCTGAACTGGGCGCGGACGCCGTGCGCGCCGGGGCGATCTCCATGGCGATCGGCACCGCAGCCATGTTCGCCTTCATCGTCTTCGCCTACGGGACATTCGGCGTCTTCGCCGCCCTGGCGCTGGCGTTGAACGTCCTTCTGATCGTGGGCGCCATGTCCATGACGCAGGCCACCCTGACCTTCCCGGGGATCGCGGGGATCATCCTCACCCTGGCCGTCGCCGTGGATGCCAACGTCCTGATCTACGAACGGGTCCGGGACGAGGCGCACCTCGGACGATCGCCTCTTCAGGCGCTGGAGCACGGCTATGAGCGGGCGCTGGTGTCCATCTTTGACGCCAACATCACGAGCGCCATCTCGGCCATCATCATGTTCATGTTCGGCGCCGGGGCTGTCCGTGGCTTCGCCTGGACCCTGCTGATCGGGGTCATCACCTCCGTGTTCACGGCGGTGGTCGTCACCCAGCTCCTGATCGGCTGGTGGTACCGGGCGAAGAAGCCCAAGACCCTGCCCATCGTCTAGAGGCTCTCATGCGCTGGCCCGTCATCACCAACCTGCCCCGCGAGTTCAACTTCGACTTTGTGAAGCTGGCGCCCATGGCGGCGGTCTTTTCCGCCCTCCTGATCGCGATCTCCCTGGGCTCCATCGCCTTCAGGGGCCTGAACTTCGGGATCGACTTCGTCGGCGGAGCCCTGATCGAGGTTGAGACCGAGAAGCCACTGGACATCGCCGGCCTGCGCCGGGTGATGACGGAGGCCGGCGGCGAGGACGCCCAGGTCCAATCGCTCGGGCAGGGCAATGGCGCCATCCTGCGCTTTCGGGTGGCGAACGACGCCGATCTCAACGCCAGCACCCAGGTGGTCAAGGGCGCGCTCCAGAAGGCCTTTCCGGGGATCGAGATCCGGCGCGCCGAGACCGTGGGCGGGAAGGTTTCCGGAGAGCTTGCACGGTCGGGGGCCCTCGCCCTCGCCCTCGCCATGGCCCTGATGCTTCTCTACATCTGGTTCCGCTTCCAGCTTCAGTTCGGGATGGGCGCGATCGCGGCCATCCTTCATGATGTGATCCTGACCATGGGGGTGCTTTCCCTGGCGCAGCTGGAAGTGTCGATGACCTCCATCGCCGCCCTGTTGACCGTGATCGGCTACTCGATGAACGAGAAGGTCATCACCTTCGACCGGCTGCGCGAGAACCTGCGCAAGTACAAGACGACGCCGCTGCGGGACATAATCAACAAGTCCGAGAATGAACGTCTGTCGCGCAACCTGATCACAGGCACGACCGCCATCATCGCCCTTTCCGGCGCCCTCTTCTTTGGCGGACCCGTTCTCTTCCCGCTGGTCTTCACCATGGTCTTCGGGGTCATCGTCGGCACCTATTCCTCGATCTATGTCGCCCTGCCGATCATCCTCCTGTGGGGGGTTCGGCGCGACGATGACGAGGCCGCCCCCCTCAAGACCGCAGGCGCGCGTCCGGGATGAGCCGGTCGGCGCCGCAGGTCGACGCCTTCGGCGGCGGCGGCTTTCGCCTTTCCGGAGAGTGGCGTCCCGGATCGGTCCTGATCCTTGATGATGTCGCCCAGGATTGGGATCTGGCATCGCAGACCGGCCTCTCCGTTCAGAGCCTGGCCGCGGTCCTGCAGGCGGGACCCGGAACCTGCGAGTTGCTTGTCCTCGGTATGGGCGCAACCAACAGCCTGCCCCCGCGGGCGGTCCGGGAGGCCTTCCTTCAGGCGGGGATCGGACTTGAGTTCCTCGATACCCCCGCCGCGGCCCGGCTCTACAACCTCCTCACCTCCGAGGGACGAAGGGTCGCCGCCGCCCTGATCGCGATTTGATCCAGATCAAGCCACGGCTTCCCGCGGCTGGCGAATGCCCTTAAGAATACGGGCAGGGGAAGACACACAGAGGGCTAAACATGTCGAATCTCGTCTCAGGACTCCTGTCGAACCTCCGCAACACGGTGATCCTGAGCTCGATCATCACGCTTGTGGTGGTGGGCGGGTACATGCAGCACGCCGGGGGGGTGGACGCCACCTTCGTCCAGGCCGTGCTCCGATTCCTCCACCTGGTGTTCGGCATCATGTGGATCGGGCTGCTGTACTATTTCAACTTCGTCCAGCTTCGGAAAATGCCTGAAATCCCGGCTGAGCTGAAGCCGGCGGTCTCCAAGTACATCGCGCCGGAGGCCCTCTTCTGGTTCCGCTGGGCGGCGCTCTTAACCTGGGTGGCGGGCGTTCTTCTGGCCTACAACCGCGGCTATCTCGTCGACGCTTTCGCCCTGGGCCTGACCAGCGGCAACCCGCAGCACAGCTTCATTGGCCTGGGCATGTGGCTCGCCACGGTCATGTTCTTCAATGTCTGGGTCTTCATCTGGCCAAACCAGAAGATCGCCCTGGGCATCGTTGAGGCCGACGCAGACGCCAAGGCCAAGGCTGCGAAGACCGCCATGCTGTTCTCGCGCCTCAACACCTTCCTTTCCATCCCCATGCTCGCCACCATGGGCATGAACCAGACCATCTTCGGCTGATCCCCAGGATCGAAGCCGGACGGACGGGCCCGCAGCTTCTGCGGGCCCGTTTCCATGTGAGGACGAATTGACCCCAGAGCCCTTCCAGACGTCCGATCCGGATCCTGACGGAGACCTCGAAGGGACCCTGTCGCGCACGGACCCGGACAGGTGGCTGTCCAGCCGGTTCGCCGCCGGCGAAACCGCCCGGCGGGCCCTTGTCGCCATCTACGCCTTTGACAACGAGTTGGGACGAGCGCCCCGCGCCGCCTCCACCCCCATTGTCGCCGAGATGCGGCTGGCCTGGTGGCGGGAGGCGCTGGAGGAGATTCGCTCCGGTGTCCCCGTTAGACGGCATCCCGTGGCCCTGGCACTGAGCGCTGTGGTGAGCAACCATGGCCTGGAGACGACCCTCCTGGAGACGCTCATCGACGCCCGCCTCCGGGAGCTGGACCCTCGCCCCATGACCCTGGAGGAGGCCCTGGAGTGGGCCGAGGGTACGGGCGGGACCTGCGCCCGGCTGGCCGCCGCGGTCCTGGACCCCGGATCCGACCCGCAGGCCGCTGCGGCAGGGGGGGCCGCCTGGTCCATCGGACGGTTGATCCTGACAGCGGGCCTCTCGGCCGAGGCGGCGCAGGAGGCTCTTGAGATCCGTCTCGGACAGGCGCGCGGGGTGACCGCCGCGGCCTTTCCCGCCATCGCCCACGCCGCCCTGGCCCGCGCCCGGGCCAAGGGACGCCGGGCCTCACCCCTCGGCGACCGCCTTCGCCTGGTGCGGGCGGTGCTCGCCGGGCGCGTCTGAGGCCCAGGTCGCCAGGTCCTTAAGGGCCCGCTCACCCATGGCCAGCTTGCGACCCTGGCTGCGCACCTTGGCGCCCAGCCGCCGGCCCTCGGCGTCCCGCTTGGGCGTCTCGACGGGCGGCATCAGGCCGTAATTGATGTTCATGGGCTGGAAGGAGCCCTTGCCGCCGTCGAGGTGGCCGCCGGTGATGTGGTTGACCAGGGATCCCAGGGCGGTGGTGGCGGGCGGCGCCTCCAGCGGGCGTCCCAGACGCTCCGCCGCGGCGAGACGTCCGGCCAGGAGGCCCATCGCCGCGCTCTCCACATAGCCCTCGACCCCGGTGACCTGTCCGGCAAAGCGGAGGCGAGGTTGGACCTTCAGCCTCAGGCTGCGGTCCAGCAGGCGTGGGCTGTTCAGGAAGGTGTTGCGGTGCAGGCCGCCCAGGCGGGCGAAGACGGCCTTCTCCAGGCCCGGGATCATCCGGAAGATCTCGGTCTGGGCGCCGTGCTTCAGCTTGGTCTGGAAGCCCACCATGTTCCAGAGTGTGCCCAGGGCGTTGTCCTGGCGCAGCTGCACCCCGGCCCAGGGCTTCTCGTCGGGCCGATGGGCGTTGGTCAGGCCCACAGGCTTCATCGGGCCGTGGCGAAGGGTCTCGCGGCCTCTTTCCGCCATCACCTCGATGGGCAGGCAGCCATCGAAGTAGGGGACGTTCTCCCACTCCCGGAACTCCGACTTCGGGCCGGCCAGCAGGGCGTCGATGAAGGCCTCATACTGATCCCGGTCCATCGGGCAGTTGATGTAGGCCTGGGTGTCGCCGCCGGGTCCCGCCTTATCGTAGCGGGACTGCCGCCAGGCGGTGTCCATGTCGATGGACTCCAGGGTGGCGATCGGAGCGATGGCGTCGAAGAAGGATAGCTCGTCTTCTCCCGTGAGTCCCTGGATGGCCTGGGCCAGGGCGGGGGAGGTGAGGGGGCCGGTGGCGATGATCACGCTATCCCAGTCCGACGGCGGCAGGCCCGCAACCTCGCCCCGCACGATCGTCACGAGGGGGTGCGCCGAGAGGCGAGCCGTCACCGCGGCTGAGAAGCCGTCGCGGTCCACCGCCAGGGCGCCGCCCGCTGGCACCTGATGGGCGTCCCCGCACGACATGATGAGGGAGTCCAGGGCCCGCATCTCGGCGTGGAGCAGGCCCACGGCGTTCGACGTCCAGTCGTCGGACCGGAAGGAGTTCGAACAGACGAGCTCTGCAAGGCCATCCGTATGGTGGGCGTCCGTGGGCCGGTGGGGCCGCATCTCGTGCAGGATGACCGGAACGCCTGAGCACGCGGTCTGCCAGGCGGCCTCTGAACCGGCCAGCCCGCCGCCAACGACATGAATGGGAGCATGTGACATGCGTGGCTAACTAGCAACGATCTCTGTGGATCGCGAGCCGAACCTCCGCCGGGCTTGCGCTGGCGCGGGGGCAGTAGCCAAATGAGCGGGGGGAAGGACCGATTCAGGACCCTTGGGTCACGGTTCAGGTGCGCGACATGACGGTGTTTTCCGCAACCGATGCGGCTTTCGAAGGCTTCCGGTTGACCTGGGAGAAGCCCAAGACCCTGTTGATCTGGACAGGATTCTTTCTTGTCGTGAATCTGCTGATGCCGCTGGCCCTCTTCGGCCTGGGGCTGAACTCGCAGATGGCGGCGCTGGAGGAGGTCTCCCGGAACCCCTCTCAGGATCCCGACGTAGCCATTGAAAGCATGGCGGCGCTCGCGCCTGTCTACGCCATCCTTCTTCCCGCCGGCCTGGTGGTCCAGGCCATGATTGCGGCCGCAGTGTTTCGGCTTGTCCTGGATCCTGAGGATTCCCGGGTGCATCCGGTCCAGTTCGGCGCTGAGGAAGCGCGGCTTATCGTCCTGGCGCTGGCCTACACCTTGCTGTTCCTGGTCGCCGTGGTCGCCGCCGTCCTTTTCGGGGGGATCATCGCCGGCCTTGCGGCCGCAGCGGGTGCGGGCCCGTTTGTCGGCATCCTGACGAGCTTCGCGCTCATGGCGGGGCTGGTCTATGTCGCCGTCCGGATGTCCCTGGGCCCCGTGATCACATTCTCTGAGGGCCGGATCGCGGTGTTCGACTCCTGGGCCATGACCCGCGGCCTCGTCTGGCCGATCCTCGGCGCCTATGTCCTCGCGGTCATCGCCGTCGTGATCTTTTATCTCCTGGCCCTGGTCCTTGCCGCAGCCCTCGCAACCCTGCTTTCAGGGGGCGACCTCGGGGCGCTTGGCCGGGTCATGAACCCCGACATGACCTCCCTGCAGACCTTCTTCTCTCCGGGCCAGGTCCTGATGATCCTGTTCGGCGCCCTGACGAGCGCGGTCTACAACGCCGTGATGTCGGCGCCAGCTGCGGTCATGTACCGCGAGATCCGGGCGCAGGGGGCCGTCCCCTGACCTCAGGCCCCGGCGCTGGGCCGGGCGGCCAGCCGCTCCCGCCAGGACGCCAGGGCCTTGAGCTCCGGGTCACACGGCAGGCCGATCCAGTCCGCGAAGTCCACCGTGGTCTGCAGGCAGATGTCGGCCATGGTCAGGGTGTCGAGGGCGAGGAACTCCCGGCCCTGCAGTGAGCGGTCAAAGAACCGTTGGGCCCCGGCCCAGGTCTCGCGGTTCGACTCCCCGAAGTCCTTGTACTGGGTCAGCAGGGCCGCCGTGCGCGGATGGGCGTGACGCCAGAAGTTTCCCACGGGCATCATCGCGACGAACTCCACCCGACGGATCCACTGGTCCACCAGCGCCTTCTCCACCGCCGTGCGGCCGAACATGGGCGGCTCGGGATGGATTTCCTCAAAGTAGCGGCAGATGGACACGGTCTCGGAGATGCAGGTCCCGTCATCCAGCTCCAGGGTGGGAATCTGGCCGAGGGGGTTACGGGCCCGGAATTCCTCGGACTTGTGCTCGCGCTTCATCATGTCGATGCGCGTCTCGGGCAGGTCGATCCCCTTCTCGGCGAGGAAGATGCGCACCCGGCGCGGGTTCGGGGCCGGGTTCGGCGCGCCATAGAGCTTCATGGATCTTCCTCCCTGGGAGCGTCGTTCCGTGTGTTCAGGCCATGACCGCGCGACGCCGGGCCAATCGCCTGTCTTCATGTCGCGCCAGAATGTCCGCCAGATAGCGTCCCGTCCAGCTTGCCGGCTCGGCGGCGACGGTCTCGGGCGTCCCGGAAGCGACGATCCGGCCGCCGCCATCCCCGCCCTCGGGCCCGAAGTCGAGGATCCAGTCCGCGGTCTTCACGACATCCAGGTTGTGCTCGATCACCACCACGGTGTTCCCGGCGTCGGCCAGTTCATGCAGGACTTCCAGCAGCTTCCGGACGTCCTCGAAGTGCAGGCCGGTGGTCGGTTCGTCCAGGATGTAGAGGGTCTTGCCGGTCGCCCGGCGGGACAGTTCCTTGGACAGCTTGACCCTTTGGGCCTCGCCGCCGGACAGGGTGGTGGCCTGCTGGCCGACCTTGACGTAGCCCAGGCCCACCCGCTTCAGCGTGGCCATCTTCTCCCGCACCGTGGGCACGGCCTTGAAGAAGTCGTGGGCCTCGTCGACCGTCATGTCCAGGACGTCGGAGATGGACTTGCCCTTGAACAGGATCTCCAGGGTCTCGCGGTTGTACCGACGGCCCTGGCAGACGTCGCAGGTGACGTAGACGTCGGGCAGGAAGTGCATCTCGATCTTGATCAGGCCGTCGCCCTGGCAGGCCTCGCACCGTCCGCCCTTCACATTGAAGCTGAAGCGACCCGGGCCATAGCCCCGGGCCTTGGCCTCGGGCAGGCCGGCGAACCAGTCGCGGATGGGCTGGAAGGCGCCGGTGTAGGTGGCCGGGTTGGACCTTGGCGTGCGGCCGATGGGCGACTGGTCGATGTCGATGACCTTGTCGAAGTGCTGCAGGCCCTCGATCCGGTCATGGGGCGCCGGAGCGTCCGCGGCGTTGTGCAGGCGGCGGGCGGCGGCCTTGTAGAGAGTCTCGATGGTGAAGGTGGACTTGCCGCCGCCGGAGACGCCGGTGATGCAGGTCAGGGTCCCGACAGGGATCTCCGCCGTCACGGACTGGAGGTTGTTGCCGGTGGCGCCCACGACCTTCAGGACCTTGGCGCTCTTCACGGGCCGCCTCTGGTCGGGCAGGGCGATTTCCGCCGCGCCGCTGAGGTACCTGCCGGTGACGCTCTCCGGGTCGGCCATGATCTGCGCCGGGCGTCCCTCACTGACCACGCGACCCCCGTGGATGCCGGCCCCGGGACCCATGTCGATGACATGGTCGGCGGTGAGGATGGCCTCCTCGTCATGCTCGACCACCAGAACGGAATTGCCCAGATCGCGCAGGCCCCGGAGGCTGTCCAGCAGGCGGGTATTGTCCCTTTGGTGCAGGCCAATGGACGGTTCGTCGAGGACGTAGAGCACGCCGGTCAGGCCCGATCCGATCTGGCTGGCCAGCCGGATTCGCTGGCTCTCGCCACCCGAGAGGGTCCCGGAGGCCCGGGACAGGTTCAGGTAGTCCAGTCCCACATTGACCAGGAAGCGGAGGCGGTCGTTGATCTCCTTCAGGATCCGCCGGGCGATCTCCATCTGCTTCGGCGTCAGCCGGTCCTCAAGGGCGCTGAACCAGGCGCCGGCCTCTCTGATGGACAACCGGGAGACCTCGCCGATGTGCCGGGCGTCGATCCGCACCGCCAGGGCCTCCGGCTTGAGCCGATATCCGTCGCAGGCCTCACACGGCGTCTCGGACTGGAAGCGGCCGAGCTCTTCGCGGACCCAGGCGGAGTCGGTTTCGCGCCAGCGACGCTCGAGGTTGGGCAGGACCCCCTCGAAGGTCTTCTTGACCTCGTACTTCCGGGCGTTGTCGTCGTAGACGAACAGAATCTTCTCGCCCGCCGAGCCGTGAAGGACGACCTTGCGCGCCGCCTCGGGAAGATCGCTCCAGGGAACATCCATCGAGAAGCCGTAATGCCGGGACAGGGCCTGGAGGGTCTGGGTGTAGAGGGGGGAGGGGCCCTTGGACCAGGGGGCGATGGCGCCCCCGTGCAGGGTGCGGCTGCGGTCGGGCACGACCCGGTCGGCGTCGAAGGTCAGCCGTGCGCCCAGGCCGTCGCAGGACGGGCAGGCGCCGAAGGGATTGTTGAACGAGAAGAGCCGGGGCTCGATCTCGGAGATGGTGAAGCCGGAGACCGGGCAGGCGAACTTCTCGGAGAAGATCAGCCGCCGGGGTTCCGACCCGTCCTCCGGAACGTCGGCCCACTCGGCCACGGCGATGCCCTCCGCCAGGCGCAGGGCGGTCTCCAGGGAGTCGGCGTAGCGGCCCTCAAGCCCGGCGCGGGTGACCAGTCGGTCCACCACCACGTCGATGTCGTGCTTGAACTTCTTGTCCAAGACCGGGGCGTCCTCGATCGGATAGAAGGCGCCGTCGATCTTGAGGCGCTGGAAGCCCGCCTTCTGCCACTCGGCGATTTCCTTCCGGTACTCGCCCTTGCGGCCGCGAACCACGGGCGCGAGCAGATAGATGCGTTCGCCATCCGGAAGGGCCGACAGCTTGTCGACCATCTGAGAGACGGTCTGGCTCTCGATGGGCAGGCCGGTGGCGGGGGAATAGGGCGTGCCCACCCGCGCCCAGAGCAGGCGCATGTAGTCGTGGATCTCGGTGACCGTGCCCACGGTTGAGCGCGGGTTACGGCTGGTGGTCTTCTGCTCGATGGAGATCGCCGGCGACAGGCCCTCGATCAGGTCGACATCGGGCTTGCTCATCAGCTCCAGGAACTGGCGGGCATAGGCCGAGAGGCTCTCGACATAGCGCCTCTGTCCCTCGGCGTAGATGGTGTCGAAGGCCAGCGAGCTCTTGCCCGAGCCGGACAGGCCGGTCAGCACGACCAGCTGGCCGCGGGGGATGTCGATGTCGACATCCTTCAGATTGTGCTCGCGGGCGCCCCGCACCCGGATGAAGTTCTGGTCGTCGGACATGGCGCGCTCGCCGCGGCCCGGGAGCGGGCCTGCGGACTCCCCCTTGCAGAAAGCCCCGGATAACACCGGAACATGAGGCGAACAAGCGGCCTGGAGCCGCCGCCCGCCGGACCCTGTGGATCAGCTCTCGCGGGCGGCGTAGACCGGCTTGCGCTTCTCCAGGAAGGCCCTCACGCCCTCGCCGAAATCGCCGTCCTGGGCGCAGAGGATCTGGTTCCGGTCCTCCATGGCGATGGCCGCCTCCAGGCCCTGGGCGTCGATGGCGTGGTTGAGCGCCTCCTTGGTCAGGCGAAGGCCCAGGGGCGTGGCGTGCAGCATGTCGGCGGCGAAGTCCCGGGCCTCGGCCTCCAGGGCGTCAGGCTCGACGATCCGGCTGACCAGGCCCAGCTGGTAGGCGCGCTCGGCGCCCATGAAGCGGCCCGTCAGCATGTACTCGGCGGCCACCGAGCTGCCGACCATCCGCGGCAGGAAATAGCTGACCCCGATATCGCAGGCCGACAGGCCGATGCGGATGAAGGCGGCGTTCATCTTCAGGGTCGGGGTGGCGATGCGCACGTCCGAGGCCAGGGCCAGGGCGAAGCCGCCGCCGCTCGCCGCGCCGTCGACGCAGGCGATGATGGGCTGGGGACACCGGCGCATGGCGATGACGATCTCGCTGATCCGCCTCTGCCCGGTCAGGCCAGCGCCGACGGACCGGTCGGCGTTGTCGCCGCTGCGTTCCTTCAGGTCCAGGCCGGCGCAGAAGGCCCGCCCGGCGCCGCGCAGCACCACGACACGCACATCCCGCCGCCAATAGAGGCCGGTGAAGAAGTCTCTCAGCTCCTCGACAAGGCGCGGATTGAGCGCGTTCAGGCGGTCGGGGCGGTTCATCGTCGCCCAGGCGACCTGGTCCTCGATACGGACGTCCAGGTGTTCGTAGGTCATCAGTCAGCCTTTCCGGTTTTCAGGCGGTCCCGGACGGCCTCGGCCTCCCTCAGGACCCGCAGGGCGTTGCCGCCCCAGATCTTGTTGATGTCGGCCTGGCCATAGCCGGCGGCGATCAGGCGCCGGGTGATCTCGGGAAAGCCGGTCACATCCTCCAGGCCCTCGATCCCGCCGCCGCCGTCGAAGTCGCCCGACACGCCCACATGGTCGGGTCCGACCAGGGCGAGGGCATGAAGCATGTGCTTCATGAAATCATCCATCTTGGCGCGGGGGAGGGGCCAGCGGGCGTCAATCGGCTTTCGGCCCTCGACGAAGGCCCGCCTCTGGGCCGGCGTCATTTCGCGCCCCGAGATCCCGAGGGACTTCGCAAGCTCCGCCAGCGCCGCCTCCCGCTCCGGAATCCGCGGGGTGGGGACCATGTAGGCCGAGAAGGCGTTGATCTGGATGACGCCGCCTTTCGCGGCCATGGCCTTCAGTCGGGCGTCGTCCACATTACGGGGATGGTCAAAGACATCCTTGCAGCCCGAGTGCGACAGGATGATCGGCGCTTGCGACAGGGCGATCAACTGGTCGAGGGCCGTGTCACTGGCGTGACTGGCGTCGATCACCATGCCCAGTCGGTTCGCCTCGGCCACGAAGCTGCGCCCCGCCGGGGACAGGCCGCCCCAGACCGGCGCCTCGGTCGAGGAGTCCGCAAGGTCGCTGTTGCGGAAATGGACTGGGCCGATCATCCGCACGCCCAGGTCATAGAAGGTCTTCATCAGCGACAGGTCGCCCGCGACGGGGGATCCGTTCTCCATGCTCATGAAGACAAAGCGCTTCTTTGCGGCGAGGATTCGGGAGGCGTCGTCGGCGGTCAGGGCGAGGGCGAAGTGCTCGCCATGCTGAGCGACCATCTCCCGGATTTCAGACGTCCTGAAGAGCGCATGATCCCGCGCCGCGGCGTTGCCCTCCGCGCCCCGCGGCCCCTGGGGCGTGAAGATCACAAAGAAGCCGCCGTCGACGCCGCCTTCGATCATCCGCGGCAGGTCCACCTGGCTATCGTCCAGCAGGGTGTCGTGCCGGTCCAGAATGCTCCAGCCGGGGCGGCTGAAATTGGCCGGGGTGTCGAAGTGTGTGTCCAGCACCACCGCCGCTTTATGGGCCCGCCGGGGATCCATTGGCGCGGCCTGGGCGAGGACCGGCGGGACGAGGCAGAGAAGCGCTGTGATGCAGGCGGTGGCGCGGAGGCGAGGCTGGAGGCGCAAGGTTCAAACTCCCGGTGGAAGCTCACCCTGCCTGCAGCCGCCGCGAAGGCGCAAGTCCCCTGGACGGGGCTCCCGTCCCTGTCAGGCTCTCTGGTTGAGGGTGATCGAGGTGGCCAGGTTCATCACATGCGCCTGGGCGCCAGGGCCGTAGCCGATCCCGCGGGAGCGCTGGGCCGCCACCTCGTTGGCGATGGCCTGGACGAGGCCCTCCGTCACCGCCCGGGCCGCCTCCAGGGCGCGTCCCTGGCGGGCAAGGACCGCGTCAAACGCCTCAGTAGCCCTGACCAGTCGGGTACGATCTTCAGGGGGGGCGGGGGCGATCAGGTCCGGATTGGAACGGATCCTCGCGGACTCGTGGCGGTAGATGTTCGCGAGACGGGAGGTCTCGTCAACCAGCGCCGCGGCGTCCTGTGGTCGGTTGGACTCGAAGGCCTGAGCCTCCGCCGCGATCAGTTCGGTGAGGCGTTCCGTCAGGGCGATCATCTGGTTGACGCGTTCGCCGGCGGTGTCTGCAGACAAGGCCATGGTCATTCTCCTAGCTGAGCCCCTGAAGCTTGAGCATTTCCGCCTGGACAGGGGCGGACAGCCCGACGCCGCCGGACTTGGTGATCTGCCGGGCCACGGCGTCCGTGAGGAAGGACCGGAAGGCCGCCTCGCCGGACCCACCCGAGAAGGCCCCATCCGTATCGAGGCCCGTAAACATCTGTCCGATCATGACCGACAGGAAGGAGGTCTCGAAGTTCTGGGCGGCTTCGGCGATACGTCGCCTCTGGACCGTCTCGGCAGGGGTGGCCAGGGGAGAAGGGACTATCCCGGGCGTTGCGGCGCTGGTCATCACATCACCTCGATGTCGGCCTGGAGAGCGCCTGCGGCCTTGATGGCCTGCAGGATGGAAATCATGTCCCGGGGCGTCACTCCCAGGGTGTTGAGCCCGGCGACGAGGCTGGACAGGGAGGCGCCGCTCCTCAGCAGGATGAGCTGCCGCCCCTTCTCCTCCTCCACGTCCACGGTGGACTGGGGCGTGACCGTGGTCTGGCCCTGAGCGAAGGCGTTGGGCTGGCTGACCGCCGGGGTCTCCTGCACCCGGATGGTCAGGTTGCCCTGGGCGATGGCCACGGTTGAGATGCGCACATTGTCGCCCATGACGATGACGCCGGCGACCTCGTCGATCACCACCTTGGCGGGCTCGTCCGTATCGACCGGAAGGTTCTCGATACGAGAGATCATGGCGACCATGTTCACCCCGACCGGAGGCCGCATGGTGATGATGGTGGGGTTCTCGACGAAGGCGGCGCCGGGGTAGACGCTGTTGATCGCCTCGGCCACCCGCCGGGCCGTCGTGAAGTCGGGATTGCGCAGCGCCATCCGCATCTGCGGCATGGAGGCCAGCTGGAAGCCCAGTTCACGCTCGACAATGGCCCCGCCGGCGATCCGGCCCGCCGTCGGTACGCCCTTGGTCACCGAGCTGCCTGAGGCGCCGCCGGCAGAGACCGAGCCGGTCTGCACGGTGCCCTGGGCGACCGCATAGGCTTCGCCATTGGCGCCCATGAGGGGCGTGACCAGAAGCGTACCGCCCAGGAGGCTCTTGGCGTCGCCCATGGCCGAGACCGTCGCGTCGATGGGCGCGCCAGCGGTGGTGAAGGGCGGCAGCCGGGCTGTCACCATGACTGCGGCGACATTCTTGGTGTTCAGATTGGTTTCGCGGATGTTGACCCCGAGCCGCTCGAGCATGGCCTCGAGGCTCTGGCGGGTGAAGGGGGCGTTCCTGAGCGAGTCGCCCGTGCCGTTCAGGCCGACAACAAGGCCGTAGCCCACCAGCATGTTGTCACGGACGCCCTCGAACTCGACAATGTCCTTGATCCGGGAGCGAGCGTGAGCCTCCCCCCCCACCGTGGCCAGGAGGAGGGCGCCGGCCAGGGCCAGGCAGATTGCGCGACTGCGTCGGAACATGAGGTCGCCTTCCGGACAATGGAACTCGCCTCCGCCTTGCGAGGGTCATGCCAGTCCGGGCCGGGGAAAAACTCAAATGAGTCAATGTCGCGGTGGGCCAGCGCCCGGCTTCGTTGGCGCCTAGTGCAGAAATTGCCCGGTATTAACCATACCTCAAGCCCCGACGATGTAAGGTCGCCACATGAAGGTGACAGGACCAAACGGCGTGTCCGGCGGCGCATCATCCGCCCGGCGGGCGGGGAGCACGGGCGCTGGATTCAGCCTGCCTCAGCTTGACGCCTCAGACAGGGCCGCTCCGGCCGCGCCGACGGCCGGACTGGGCGGGGTCATGGGTGTCGACGCCCTTCTGGCGCTCCAGGATGTGGGCGGTCCTCTTGAAGGCCGGCGACGCTCAATGCGCAGGGCGGGGCGCCTTCTGGACGTCCTTGATGACCTCAAGGTGGCCCTGATCGATGGAGTCCTCACTCCAGCCCAGATCCGGGCCCTGGCCACGACGATGGCGGAGCAGCGGGAGGCCACGGGGGACCCGGCGCTGGAGAGCGTCCTCGATGAGATCGAGACCCGGGCTGCGGTGGAACTCGCCAAACTCGAGGTTCGCGGGCTCGCATCCTGACCTTCGGTTGTTGAACGTTGCGCGCCCAATCGGGTTTGCTATAAGCCCGCGACGTTCAGGGCTTCGCGCTCCGGGGGGGTGAGGTGTCAATGTCCAAGGCCGACGTCTTGGCCGGTGATCCGGGGTATCGTCCTTCAGAGGACGAAGACTTCATGAACGACCGCCATCTCGAGTATTTCCGTCGCAAGCTCCAGGCTTGGAAAGACGACATTCTCCGCGAATCCCGCGAGACCGTCGCCCATCTCCAGGCGGAAACAGAGAATCATCCTGATCTGGCGGACCGGGCGACGTCGGAGACTGACCGGGCGCTGGAACTCAGGACCCGCGACCGTCAGCGCAAGCTGATCTCGAAGATCGAGGAAGCGCTCCGCCGTATAGATGACGGCTCCTACGGGTACTGCGAGGAGACCGGAGAGCCGATAGGACTGGCGCGACTGGACGCCCGGCCGATCGCCACCCTCAGCCTCGAGGCCCAGGAGCGTCATGAGCGCCGCGAGCGGGTCCACCGTGAAGACTGAAGCCTCAGCGCTTCCGCCGATCGACCCCTTCTACGCCATTGGTCTCAGCGTCCTGGCTCGCAGGCTGGAGGCCGACGGTGCGCACATCATCCACATGGAGTTCGGCCAGCCCTCCACGGGCGCGCCTTCGGGGGCGATCGCGGCCGCACACCGGGCCCTCGATACCGATCCCGGAAGCTACTGGGAAAGTCAGGACCTCAAGGTCCGGCTGAGCCGGCATTACCAGGAGACCTATGGCGTCGATCTTCCCGCCAGCCGGATCCTGCTCACCTGCGGCGCTTCGCCAGCCCTTGTCCTGGCCCTCTCGGCCCGCTTCGCCGCAGGCGATCGCGTCGCCCTGGCCCGGCCCGGCTATGTCGCCTACCGCAACACACTGCGCGCCCTTCACCTGGAGCCGGTGGAGATCCCTTGCGGCCCTGAGGTCGGCTACCAGCTGACCGCATCTGCACTGAAGAGGGTCGATGGCCCCCTGGCGGGCGTCATCATCGCCAGCCCCGCCAACCCCACGGGGTCCATCCTGCCGCCCCATGAGATCGAGGCCATTGTCCGGACCTGCGAGACCCGCAGGCTGGGCCTCGTCTCGGACGAGATCTACCACGGCCTCTCCTACGGGACGCCGGCGCGATCAGTCCTTGAGTTCACCGACCAGGCGTTCGTGGTGAACAGCTTCTCCAAGTATTTCAGCATGGTGGCCTGGCGTCTGGGTTGGCTTGCCGCGCCCGCGGCTCATGCCGACCGGGCCCGGGCCCTGATCAGCAATCTCTTCCTCACGCCGCCCTCCCTCAGCCAGCATGCGGCCCTGGCCGCACTGGACTGCCGGGAGGAACTCCAGGCGAATATCGAGGTTTACAGGCGAAACCGGGCGCTCCTGCTCGAAGCGCTGCCACGCCTCGGTCTCGCCTCCATGGCCCCGCCGGACGGCGCCTTCTACATCTACGCCGACGTCGGTCACCTGACCGACGACAGCCTGGCGTTCTGTGAGCGGATCCTGCGCGAGACGGGGGTGGCCCTCGCGCCGGGCGTGGACTTCGACCCGGTCGATGGCCGCCGGTTCATCCGCATCAGCTTCGCCGTGTCCACGGAACTGGTCCGCGAGGCCATCGACCGCCTGGCGCCCTGGTTCGCCGCCCAGCCCCTGCGGAGCTGAGCCGGCCTACTTGACCCATACGGCGGGGGACTGAAACACTCCGCATCGGCGCCCCACGCCGGGCGAGGGAGATCCCCGACTCCATGCAAACCTTCTCCCGGTTCCTGGCCGATCAGCAGTTGTGGATGGTCGGCCTGTCACTGTTCATCCTGATGGTGACAGTGCGGTCCCTCGCCGAGCAGCTCCGCCGGCGCCGTTCGAGCGCTGTCGGGTCTGGATTGTCCCAAGCCGGGGAGGGGCTGATCGCCACCAGCATGGTGGGGCTCCTGTCCCTCCTGATCGCCTTCACCTTCTCGCTCGCCCTGTCGCGCCATGAGCTGCGGCGCACACTTGTGGTGGAGGAGGCCAACGCCATCGGCGTCGCCTACATGAGGACCCAGCTGCTGAAGGAGCCCTATCGGACCGAACTCAGCAATGTGATCATCTCCTACGCCCAGGTCCGACGGGCGACGGGCGAGCTCGCCGGTCCGTCCCAGCTGGCCGCGCAGGAACATTCCGAGGCCCTGCAGCCGCCCATGTGGCAGAGGACAGCGGCTGCGGCCCGGGCATCAAACACCCCCGCCCTCGCCAACTTTCTGGTCCAGAGCGTCACCCGGATGATTGAGGTGGAAGGCCAGCGAAAGGCGGCCCTGGCGGCCCGCATCCCGCCAGCGGTGCTGATCGCCCTGATGGCCTACTCGGTGGGAGTCGCCGCCGTCTTCGGCTATGTCGCCGCCGGCGCCCATGCCCATCGAAGGCGGATCGCCTGGGCGATGTTCCTCCTGGTCACCCTCGCCTTCATGCTGATCCTCGACCTGGACCGCCCCGGGGATGGCCTGATCCGGGTGTCGGAGGCCAATATGACCGACATGATCCGGGCCCTGCCGGCGTTCACTGCAGAGGACGCTGTCCCCTGAATGCCTGAGGCGGGCGACTGGCGGGCAGGGCCGGTCAAGGCTAAAGGACGGGGCATGAGCAGGTCTATTGTCATCGCCGCCGTCCAGGCCAATCCCACCGTCGGCGCCATCGCGGCCAACGAGGCCCTGGCGCGGAAGAAGATTGCGGAAGCCCGCGCCGCGGGGGCGGATCTCGCTGTCTTTCCGGAACTCTTCATCAATGGCTATCCGCCTGAAGACCTGGCCCTGAAGCCAGCCTTCTGGCGGGCAGGGCAGGTGGCCGTGGAGCGGCTGGCCGCCGAGACCGATGCGGACTTCGCCGCCCTGGTCGGCGTCATCTGGCCCCCCGAGGCGCCGGGGCGTCGCCCCCGCAATGGCCTCGCCTTCCTGGCCGGGGGCGCCGTGCAGGGCGTCGCGTTCAAGTCAGACCTGCCGAACTATGGTGTCTTTGACGAGAAGCGGGTGTTTGAGCCGGGGAGGGGGCCCTCGGTCTTTACCTGGAAGGGCGTACGCCTTGGCGTCCCCATCTGCGAGGACATCTGGTCGCCGGCAGTGTGCGCAGCCCTTGCGGACCAGGGCGCGGAGATCCTCGTGGTCCCCAACGGATCCCCCTATCGCCGGACGGCGGAGAAGGAGCGGGCCGAAGTCGCACAGGCGCGGGTGGCTGAGTCCGGACTTCCCCTTGTCTACGTCAATGAGGTGGGCGGGCAGGACGAACTGGTCTTCGACGGCGCCTCCTTCGCCCTCGACGGCGAGGGGCGGACGGTCATGCGTCTACCCCTCTTTGAAGAGGCCCTCGGCGTCGTCCGCTGGACCCGGGGGCCGGAAGGCTGGCGGGGTGAGGGCGGCCCCATCGCCGCCGGAATGGACGGCTCCGGCGAGATCTATCACGCCATGGTCCTGGCCCTGCGGGATTACGTGAACAAGTCCGGTTTCCCCGGGGTGCTGCTGGGTCTCTCGGGCGGCGTGGACTCAGCCCTGACGGCGGTGGTGGCCGCAGATGCGCTTGGAGCAGACCGCGTGCGCTGCTTCATGCTCCCCTCCCGATATACGAGCCAGGACAGCCTCGATGACGCTGCGGACTGCGCCCAAAGGCTTGGAATCCGCCTCGATGAGATCCCGATCAGCCCCGCCGTCGACGCCTTTGCAGGCATGTTGACCCCGCTGTTCGAGAACCGTCCGCCGGACCTGACCGAAGAGAATATCCAGGCCCGGATCCGCGGCCTGTCCCTGATGGCCCTTTCCAACAAGCTCGGGTCCATGCTGCTGACGACGGGCAACAAGAGCGAAATGGCCGTCGGCTACGCCACCCTGTATGGCGACATGTGCGGCGGCTACAACGTGCTCAAGGACCTCTACAAGACCGAGGTCTACGCGGTCTGCCGGTGGCGCAACGCCCACGACCCCTTCGGCGTTGCGAAGGACCCCATTCCCGAGCGTATCCTGACCAAGCCGCCGTCGGCTGAGCTTCGGCCGGACCAGAAGGACCAGGACAGCCTGCCTGAGTACGAAGATCTCGACGCCATCCTCCATGGGCTGGTGGAAGAGGAGGCGACCCTCGACGAGATCGTGGCGCGGGGGTTCGCCCGCGAGACTGTCGAGCGTGTCCAGCGACTGCTCTACGGCTCAGAGTACAAGCGCCGACAGGCGGCCCCCGGGGTCAAGATCGGTCTGAAGGCCTTTGGCCGCGACCGGAGGTACCCAATCGTGAACGGGTTCCGCGACCAGGTCACATCCGGATGAGACGGACCTCCGCCCGTCGCTGGAGGCCCGTGATGGTCCTTTTCGCGGCGCTGGCGGCGGCGGCCTGCAGTCCGGCGCCGTCCCCTCCCACGACGGCTGAGGCCCGCCAGGACGAGGCGGCCTATCTTCCGCCGCCGAGTGTGGCGCTCGTGGAGTCGGGTCCTGAAGCCATAGCCCTTCAAGGCCTCGCCGCCCCCGGCGCGCGCGTGCAGCTGAACCGTCCGGGCGGCGGCGCCCTGGGCGCCAGCGCCGATACTGCGGGACGCTGGCGGATCACCGCGCCGGCGACCGGTGACGCTCAGGTCTTTGGGCTCTCGCAGACCCTCGACGGACGCACAGTTCAGGCGGAGGGGTATGTCTTCATCTCGCCGGATAAGGGCGCCTGGCTCCTTCGGGCCGGCGCCGCAGCCAGGCCCCTTGCCGGCGGCCAACCGAGCGGTCTGGTCATCGACTACGACCGGAGCGGGGGGACGGTGATCTCCGGCCTCGGACCTGCGGAAGGCGTCGTGGTGGTCCAGGTCAATGGTCGTCGGTCGGGAGACGGGCGTACCGACGCCTCCGGCCGCTTCGAAATCCGCCTCGACGGTCCGGTCGCGACGGGAGAGAGCCGTCTCAGGATCTTTGGCGACGGGCTCAACCGCGAGACGGTCCTTCGCCTTTCGGCGCCCGCCCCGCTCGAGGCGGGGCCGGTGCGCGCCGTCCCGGACGGCGCCGGCCTGAGGATCGACTGGCGGACTCCCGGCGGCGGGATCCAAACCACCCAGATCCTGCCCTGAAGGTCTGATCCATGGCCTTCCACCACGGCGCCCGCCCCGGGCCCGAGACCCCCGCAGCAGACGTCCGCTTCGACTTCTGGGGATCCATGTCGGACCTCTGGCGGCTGGTTCTGCGGAGCGGGGCGCCTGGCCTGTCCTGGCGGATTGGACTGGCCCTTGTCCTGATCTTCCTTGGCAAGGCGGCCGGGGTGGCCGCCCCTGTCCTGCTTGGCGAGGCCATCAACCGCCTTGCTGAGCTCCCCCCGGTCCTCCCGGATTCGACCCTGGGCGGGGTCTTCATCCTGCTGGCGCTGGGATTCGCTGGCCTGCGCCTGACCGCCGCCGTGGCGCCCAACGCCCGGGAGGCGATCTTCACCCCGGTCTCCCAGGCGACCATGGCCCGGGCCGCGGAAGAGAGCTTCGGTCACGTCCTGTCCCTTTCCCTGGACTATCATCAGGGCAAGCAGACCGGAGCGCTGGCCCGGATCATCGACCGGGGTTCCCGGTCCACCGACTTCCTCATCCGCAGCGTGGTCTTCAACCTCGGGCCTACCGCCCTCGAACTCGTCCTCGCCATGGGCGTCATGGCGGTCCGGCTCGACTGGCGCTTCGCGGCGGCCACCTTCGTGACGATCGTGCTGTATGCCGTTCTGACCTTCCGGATCACCGACTGGCGCCTGTCGCACCGGCGAGAGCTCAACCTTGCCGACGGCAAGGCGGCCGGACTGTCGGTGGACGCCCTCATGAACTTTGAGACCGTCAAGGCCTTCGGCCAGGAGCGGCGCACCGTCGGCGCCTATGCCGCATCCCTGGGGGCCTATGTCCGCGCTGCGGTGCGGGCCAACACCTCCCTGTCCCTCCTCAACGCCATCCAGGCCCTGGTCCTGAACCTCGGCCTCGCCATCATGGTGCTGCTGGCGGGCCTGGAGGTGCTGGAGGGCCGGATGCGCCTTGGCGACGTCACCATGGCCGTTCTCCTGGTCATCGGGCTCTACCAGCCCCTCAACATGCTGGGCTTCAACTATCGCGAGATCCGCCAGGCCTTCATCGACATGGAGCAGATGGTGGAGATCGGTCGGACGGCGCCCGATGTCGCCGAACCGGCTTCGCCCCGGCCCCTGCCGCCGGCGTCAGGCGCCGGCGCCCGCCTCGCCTTCTCGCAGGTCGCCTTCCGGCATGGAGCCCGGG
>JADBZH010000041.1 GCA_020402585.1 Phenylobacterium sp.
ACTGAGCCATTGCTCCCCCAAGGGGGAGCTCCCGGCGAAGCCGGGTGAGGGGGTCAGCGGCGGCGGACGAAGACCGTTCCGGCCGAATAGCCGGCGCCGAAGGAGCAGATCAGGCCCGTCTCGCCCGACGTGAAGTCTTCATGGGCGCGGTGGAAGGCGATGATCGACCCGGCCGACGAGGTGTTGGCGAACTCATCGAGGATGATGACGTTCTCCTCCGGCGTCGGATCGCGGCCCAGAACCCGCCGGCCGATCAGGTCGTTCATGTTGATATTGGCCTGGTGCAGCCAGAGCCGCTTCAGGGCGGTGGGGTCGATCCCCAGGTCGGCGGCGTGGGCGACGATCATCTCGGCGACCATTGGCACCACCTCGCGGAAGACCTTGCGGCCCTCCTGCACGAAGAGCTTGTCCGCGGCGCCCTCGCTGCCCGGGGCGGTGCGGTTCAGGAAGCCGAAGTTGTTGCGGATGTTGTTCGAGAACACAGTCTTCAGCCGGGTCCCCAGTATGTCCCAGCCGCCGGTCGCCTGGTCGGCGCGCTCGACGATCACCGCCGTCGCCACGTCGCCGAAGATGAAGTGGCTGTCCCGGTCGCAGAAGTTCAGGTGGCCGGAGGTGATCTCGGGATTGACCACCAGGACGGCCCGGGCCGAGCCCGTGGCGATGTAGTCGGCGGCGGTCTTGATGCCGAAGGTGGCCGAGGAGCAGGCCACGTTCATGTCGAAGCCGAAGCCCTCGATCCCCAAGGCCTGCTGGATCTCGATGGCCATGGCCGGATAGGCCCTTTGCATGTTCGAGGCGGCGCAGACCACGGCGTCGATCTGCGAGGCGTCCTTGCCCCAGCGGGCGATGGCGTCCTTCGCGGCGGCCACGCCGATTTCCGCCATGACCGAAAGCTCGTCATTGGACCGCTCGGGGATCAGGGGGTGCATGACCTCCGGGTCGACGACGCCCGACCGATTCATCACGTAGCGGGACTTGATGCCCGAGGCCTTCTCGATGAACTCGACGGACGAGGGGGCCAGGGCCTCCATCTCGCCGGCGGCGATGGCGTCTGCATGCCGGACGTTGTGGATCTCGACGAAGGCGTTGAAAGCCTCGACCAGTTCGGCGTTGGTGACCCGCTCGGCGGGGGTGAAAAGGCCGGTGGCCGCGATGACCGCTGCGTGCAAGATGTCTCTCCGCTCCGATCCGGTTCCGTCAGGACCGGGGCGCTCTGAATAGCACGGCGGGACGGGGCGGGAAGAGCGGGGCGAAGGGATGACGCCGGAACTTGGGCTGATCGAGGGCTATTACGGCCTGCCGTGGGACTGGGCGGCCCGGGAGCGGGTGATGCGTCGCCTCGCCGGGGCCGGATACCGGTTCTTCATGTACGCTCCCAAGGCGGACGCCTTCCTGCGCCGCAGGTGGCGCGAGGCCCCGCCCGAGGCCGAGACCCGGGCCCTGGCCGCCTTCGCCGCCGCCTGCCGCGACGCCGGCGTCCGGTTCGGCGTCGGCCTGAGCCCCTTCGAGGTGTGGCGCGACTTCGGGACGGAGACCAGGGCCGCCCTGGCCGACAAGCTGGCCTTCCTGGATGATCTTGGGATCCAGGACCTCGGCGTCCTGTTCGACGACATGCGCGGCGACCTGCCGGGCCTGGCGGAGGCGCAGGCCGAGATCGTACACTGGATCGCCGGGAGGACGAAGGCCACGCGGGTGGTGTTCTGCCCCACCTACTACACGGACGACCCGGCCCTCGACATGGCCTTCGGGGTGCGGCCTGAAGGGTATCTGGAGACCCTTGGCGCAGCCCTCGACCGCCGGATCGAGGTCTTCTGGACCGGCGAGGAGGTGTGCAGCCGGGCCTACGGCGTGAATCACCTGGCGCGGGTGACCCAGCAGCTGGGCCGGCGTCCCTTCCTCTGGGACAACTATCCCGTGAACGACGGCCCCCGGATGTCGCCCTTCCTCTACCTGCGCGCCTTCACCGGCCGTCCGGCCGCCATCGGGGAGCATGTGTCGGCGCACGCGGTGAACCCCGCCCTGCAGCCCGAACTGAGCCTGCTGCCGGCCCTGACCCTGCCGGAGAGCTACCGCCTGGGCGACGCCTACGATTATGGCGCGGCCCTCGCGGCGTCGGCGCAGGCGGTCCTGGGGCCGGACCTCGCCGGCCTGGTCCGGCGGCACCTGATCCTGCTGAACGATACCGGCCGCGACCGGATGGACCCGGAGGTGCAGGCGCGGCTGAGGGCCCGCTACTCAGCCTTCGACCATCCCGCGGCGCGTGAGATCGTCGATTGGCTCGACGGCCGGTGGGTCATGACCCGCGACATGATGGCCGGAGATCACTGACCGGCGACGATGGCGTCCAGCCGGGCGAGATGGGGCGCCGCCTCGGCCTCGCTCCAGAAGGCGCCCTCCAGGCTGTTGCGCGCCAGTGCGACCAGATGCTCCCGCTCAAGGCCGACAGCCCGGGCGGTCTGCACCCAGTTGTCCAGGAGATAGCCGCCGAAATAGGCCGGGTCGTCGGAGTTCACGGTGGCCTTCAGGCCCAGCTGCAGCATCCGCTTCAACGGGTGCGCGTCCAAAGACGGCACCCCGCAGAGCTTGAGGTTCGACAGGGGGCAGACCGTCAGGACCTGGCCTTCCCGCACCAGGCGCGCGGTCAGGGCCTCGTCCTCCAGGGCGCGGTTGCCATGGTCGATCCGGTCGACGTGAAGCAGGTCCAGGGCCTCGGCGACGTAGGCGGGAGGGCCTTCCTCGCCGGCGTGGGCGACCCGTTTCAGGCCCCGCTCGCCGGCGGCCTTGAACACCGCCTGGAATCCTGAGGGCGGGAACCCAGCCTCGGAGGAGTCCAGGCCGACGCCCAGCAGGCGGTCCAGCCAGGGCTCGGCGGCCTTCAGGGTGTCCAGGGCCGCCTCCTCGGGCAGGTGGCGCAGGAAGCAAAGGATCAGCCCGGTCGAAAGGCCCAGCTCCGCCTCCGCCGCCGCCATGCCGGACAGGAGGCCCTCGATGGCGACACTGAAGGGCAGGCCCCGGTCGGTGTGGGTCTGGGGGTCGAAGAAGATCTCGCAGCGCACGGCGCCATCGGCCGCGGCCCGGCGGAAATAGGCCAGGGCCAGGTCGTGGAAATCCGCCTCCGTCAGCAGGACGGCCGCCCCTTGGTAGTAGATGTCCAGGAAGTCCTGCAGGCGGCTGAAGCTGTAGGCGGCGCGGACGGCCTCGACATTGGGGAAGGGCAGGGCGATCCGGTTCCGGCGGGCGAGATCGAACATCATCTCCGGCTCGAGCGAACCTTCGACGTGCATGTGAAGCTCAGCCTTCGGCAGGCGGCGGATGAAGTCGGTCAGGGCGTCCATGACGGAAAGACAGCCCGCGCCGGGGCCTCCGTCAAGCTTCCGCGGGGTCCGGCTTGACGCTATCGACATCGTGCCTGACTCTTGTACGCCACAGGAGCCCGCCATTCCCATCCCCGCCTTCCTGAGCCAGCTTGCCGTCTCCGGCGTCGCCGTCCTTGTGATCGTCGCCCTGGCGGCGGCCGCGCGCCTTGCGCGGCCCAATCCACCCCTGGACGAGGCGGCGGCGCGCGCCCGCCTGGCGGACGATTTCCCCGAGGCGCAGATCGACCGGGTCTGGCTGGCCGCCGATGGCGCTGCAGCCCTCGCCCGTTCCGGATCACGGGCCCTCTACCTGTTTCGGCTCGGCGACGCCTGGGTGGCCCGCGACCTCGCCTGGTCCGATGTCGCCAGCGCCCCCGTCCGTGGCGGTCGCCTTCACTTGCGCCTGTCTGACGTCAGCCCGCGCCTTGCCCGTCCCGTCCTGGCGGGCTGGTCCCCGGAGGCCGCCTGATGCTGGAAGCCCCCTTCGACCCGGTCAAGCTGGCCATTCCCTTCTTCATCCTGGCCATGCTGCTGGAGATCGGCCTGGGTCGCCTGCGTCTGGCCAAGGCGGAGTATGAGGCCCGGGACACGCTGGCCTCCCTGGCCATGGGCCTGCTGCGCGGGATTCCCGCCCTCCTGACCGCCGGCCTGATCTTCGCCGCCACGGTCTGGGTCTGGGAACACCGCATCTTCACCGTGCCCTTCGACGCCTGGTGGGGCTGGGTGGCGATCTTCTTCCTCGACGACCTGATCTACTATGTCTTCCACCGCCTGAGCCATGAGCGGCGTTTCTGGTGGGCGTCGCACGTCAACCACCACTCCTCCCAGCATTACAACCTGTCGACGGCGCTGAGGCAGACCTGGACGGGCGGGCTCGCGGGGACCTGGCTCCTCTGGCTGCCCCTGGCCTTCATGGGCTTCTCTCCCGCCCAGATCGCCATCCAGCAGGGGATCAGCCTCGTCTACCAGTTCTGGATCCATACCGAGGCGGTCGGGCGGATGCCGGCCTGGTTCGAGGCGGTGTTCAACACGCCCTCTCATCACCGGGTGCACCATGCGCGCAACCCCCGGTACCTGGACCGGAACTACGCGGGCATCCTGATCATCTGGGACAAGATGTTCGGCACCTTCCAGGCTGAGCTGGACGAGGAAAAGCCGCGCTACGGCCTGATCCGCAACCTGGGCAGCTTCAATATCCTGACCGTGGCCTTCCACGAATGGATCGCCATCGGCCGTGACCTGGCCTCAGCCCGGTCGTTGCGGGAGGTCGTGGGCTACCTCTTCGGCCGGCCAGGCTGGAGCCCCGACGGCAGTCGCGACACCAGCGAGAGCCTCCGCGCCCGCTGGGCCGCCCGCCAGGCCGCCGCCCGGACGCCCGCAGAGTAAGCCGGACAGCCTACCCGCGCCCAGTCTGCGACGCCGTTGACCCCCTCACCGCGCTTCGCGCGGAGCTCCCCCTTGGGGGAGCAATTGAGGCGCCGCAATTCCTCCCCTTTGGGGGAGGTGGCCTGGGGCGAGAGCCCCGGGACGGAGGGGGAACTCCGGCGTCGCCGCAGCTCCCTGCAGCTCCCTCTGAGCACGCCCAGTGCCCCGTAAGGCGTGATCCTAGACCCGCACCAGCATCTTGCCGGCGTTACGGCCCTCGAAGAGGCCGATGAGGGCTTCGGGCGCCCGCTCGAAGCCTTCCAGCACGGTCTCCTGGTAGCGAATGCGCCCGGACTTCAGCCAGCCGGTCATGTCGGACTGGAACTGCTCCTGCAGATGGGGGAAGTCGGAGGCCACGAAGCCCTCCATCCGCATCCGGCCGTAGATCAGGACCGAGAGGTTCCGCACGCCCTCGCGATCGCCGTTGTAGGTCGAGATCATGCCGCAGACGGCGATGCGGCCGCGCAGGTTCATGCAGGCGAGGGCGGCGTCGAGGTGCGCCCCGCCGACATTCTCGAAATAGACGTCGATCCCCTTGGGCGCGGCGGCCTTCAGGGCGGTGCGCAAATTCTCGGAGCGATAATTGATGGCCGCGTCCAGGCCCGCCTCTTCCAGCAGCCAGCGCTTCTTGTCGTCCGAGCCGGTGGAGCCGATCACATAGCAGCCCTTGATCTTGGCGATCTGGGCGGCGACCGAGCCCACCGCGCCGGCGGCGGTGGAGACGAAGACCTGCTCGCCGTCCTTCAGGGCGCCGGTCTCCAGGAGGCCGCCATAGGCGGTGATCCCGGTGCCGCCCAGGGCGTGCATGTAGACGCTGAGGGGCAGGTCAGGGTCGGGGTTGAGGACCTGGACGCCGCGGCCGTCGCTGTTGAAGCGCTCCGAGAAGCCCTGTCCGTGCCGCACAATGTCGCCTTCGCGGAACTTCAGGTTCCGGGACTGGACCACGCGTCCGATCCCGCCGCCGGCCATGGCCTCGCCCAGCTTCTGGTCGGCGTCCAGGCGGGGCCGCATGTAGGGGTCGACCGACAGGATCAGGCCCTGGACCTGGATCTCGCCCTCGCCAGCGTCGGCGAGGGGCGCCTCGATGACGGCGAAGTCCTCGGGGGCGGGCTTGCCGGCGGGGCGACGGACAAGATGGACCTGGCGGGTGGTGGTCATGGGGGCTTCCTCCGTTTTCCCATCGTTAGGGGAGCCCGGGCCCGAGGCCAAGGGCCGGCCGTCAATCGCGCAGCAGGGGCAGGGAAAGGCCCGAGGCCGGGCGGGCGGAAAGGACCTCCCGGCGGAACCGGAACAGCTCGGCGGGGCGGCCGCCGGTGTCCTGGTCCAGGCGTCCCAGGCCTTCGACGAGCCCGGAACGCTCCAGGGCCCGGCGGAAGTTCTGCTTGTGCAGGGCCACACCGGCGACGGCCTCGACCGCCCGCTGCAGGGCCGAGAGGGTGAAGGCCCCGGGCATCATCTCGAAGATGACCGGACGGTACTTCAACTTGCCCCGGAGCCGGGACAGGGCCGTCGCGAGGATACGCCGGTGATCGGAGATCATCGGCTCGCCCAGGGCCGGGCCAAGCCGGGCGATGGCCGGGTCCGGCGCCTCGCCGCGGTCCCGAGACGCCTCCGGCGCCAGCCCGGCCTCATAGAGCAGCTCGTACCGCTCAAGAGCCCGCTCCTCGTTCCAGGGCGCATCCTCCAGGGCGAACAGCAGGCGCACGCGCGACAGACGGGTAGCGCTCTGTCCCGCCCAGCTGAGGAGGGCCGGTTCTATGCCGACAAGGGCCTCGGGGCGCCCCTCGCGCCAGTCTTCCCAGGGGAAGAAACCGGTGAAGGCCGACCAGACGGCGCCCTGCTGGGCCGCCGTGTCCGCCCGGGCGGTCAGGCCAAGGTAACCGACGGAGATGACCCTGGCCGCCGCCGAGCCGTCCACCGCGGCGAGGGGGGCGTCCCGGCCCTTGTCGCCGAAGGTGTAGAGCTGCTCCACATAGCCGGGATCGAAGCCGGTCTGCACTGAGACGAAGGCCCTGAGCGCGATCTCGAAGGTGCGGTCCGCCTCGGGATCAAACGGACCGAAGGGCAGGGCGGCGGGCTGGCCCGGCGTCCGAACCGTCAGCACCCTGGCCTCGCCCCCGGAAACCGCGGCGACCACCGCCGAGAGGCCAATGACAATGCGCTGGGCCACGGCCTAACCCGACGCCGGAGTTGGAGCGGCGGGCCCGAACCCGGCCGCCTCGGAGAGGCGTTGGAAACGCTCGACATACTGCGCCTGGGCGGGCGCCGGCGCCAGGGGCTCGATCTCGATGTCGTACCCGGGCGGAGGCGCCCCGAAGAGGGCGATGGACTCTTCCCGCCCGAAGCCCGCGAGCTGCACGGCCTCGAAGAAGGCGCAAACCCGGTCCGCGGACTTGATGAGCCTGCGGATGTCGGCCGGCGTCCGCGCGGGCAGTCCGAAGCGGATATGGATGGCGTGCTCCAGCCGTTGCTCGATCGCCTTGTAGTCGTACCCCAGGGCGGCCTTGAAGGGACTGATCATGTCCCCGATGACGTACTCCGAGGCGTCGTGGAGGAGGGCCGCAAGCCGCCATCGCGGGTCCAGGCCGGGGCTGAGATGGACACAGATCTCCTCGACCACAACCGAGTGCTGGGCCACCGAGAAGGCGTGGTCACCCGTCGTCTGGCCGTTCCATCGCGCGACCCGGGCCAGGCCATGGGCGATGTCCTCGATCTCGATGTCGAGGGGGGAGGGATCCAGGAGGTCGAGGCGGCGTCCCGACAGCATTCGCTGCCAGGCCCTCGGAGGGCTTGCGGCGGCGCGCTTCAATGCAGATCTCCTGGACCAGGCATGGCCGACAGGTGCACCGGGCCTTGAGAAAGATCAATGACGGTGCGCAGGCTGGCGGTCTAGGGTCCACAGGAACCAGGGAGAAGCCGCATGAGCTGGGCGAGGGTGATGGCGCCGCTGGCGGGCGCCGAGGGCGACGCCGCCGTCCTGTCCGCCGCGGTCAAGGCGGCGATCTCCTTTGAGGCTGAGGTCGC
This sequence comes from Phenylobacterium sp., assembly GCA_020402585.1. Taxonomy (GTDB): domain Bacteria; phylum Pseudomonadota; class Alphaproteobacteria; order Caulobacterales; family Caulobacteraceae; genus Phenylobacterium. The sequence goes on from JADBZH010000041.1 coordinate 7,806, forward strand.
CGCCGTGTTTGCGCCGGCCGATGTCGCCGACATCATGCCCTGGCTGGGGGAGGGCTACATGGGCGGTGTCCAGACCACGGCTATTGAGACCCTTAGGCAGGCCGCCGCCACGGGGGAGGCCCGCTCCCGGGCGGCCTATGAGGCCTGTGATTACGCCAAGAAGACCTACGTTGCGCTCCGGAGCCCGGTCTGGGCGGCGCTCTCAGCAGAGGCGCGCCTGTCAGACCTGGTGGTCTTTGGCGATGACCCGGCGCGCGGACGCGGTCCCCTGGCGGAATGCTTCCAGCAGATCCTCGCTGACGAACAACGTCCGGTGCTCATCGCCCGAAAAGGCTTCGAGGCCGGCGGTGTGGTCGCCGTGGCCTGGGACGGCGGCAAGGAGGCCAGCCGCGCCGCGCGCCTCGCCCTGCCCCTGCTGGAGAAGGCTTCGCGTGTGGTCCTCCTGGCCGCCCCGAAGGCCACCTCCCGGCATTTTGAGCCGGCCCGGCTCCAGGCCTATTACGCCGCTCGCGGGGTCCAGACGGAGATCGAAGTGCTGGGCGACAAGGGCGAGGCCGCGGGCCTGTTGCTCGGGGCCGTCAAGCGGGTGGGCGCCAACCTGCTGGTCGCCGGCGCCTTTGGCCACCCCAGGTTGCAGGAATTCATCTTCGGGGGTACCACCCGTTCCCTGCTCGCGGCGGAAGCGCCGTCACTCTTCCTGTCTCATTAGAGGTTTCGCGCATGTCCCTGTCGCGCATCGTCATGCGGCTCGCCCGCAACCCTGGGTCCGAGTTTGGCGGCGATGACCGTCGGGGCTACACCCTCACGGCCCCGCTCACCGCAGAGGGCCGGCTGGACGCCGAGGCCTTTTCGAAGGCGCGAGCGGAGTCTTCCGTCCGTCGCTTCGCCCCTGACGAAGATCCCGTGATCGGCCGTCTGGCCCGTCGCGGCCAGAACTGGTTCTTCGACTATGACAAGGACTCCAGCGACGATGACGAACCGGTTCACCGGCTCGGGGATCACCGGTTTGTCGTCGGCGAGTATGTCACCGTGACCGACGAGGACGGCCAGCCCCTGACCTACAAGATCGTCGAGGTCCAGAAGGCCTGAGCCTCAGCCTCAGGACCGGAAATGCAAACGCCCCGGCCGTGAGGCCGGGGCGTCTTCACTTCTGGGCTTGGTCTGGCCCTTACTGGCCGGGACGCGGCGGGCCGCTTTCCCGGCGGGCCAGGAAGGCCAGGCGCTCGAACAGCTGCACGTCCTGCTCGTTCTTCAGGAGGGCGCCGTGCAGGGGCGGGATCAGCTTGGTGGGATCGCGCTCCTTGAGCATCTCGTCGCTGATGTCCTCGACCATGAGGAGCTTCAGCCAGTCGAGCAGCTCGGAGGTGGAGGGTTTCTTTTTAAGGCCCGGCACCTTGCGCATGTCGTAGAAAATCCGCAGGGCCTCGGAGACGAGCTTCTGCTTGATCCCGGGATAGTGGACCTCGACGATGTCGTTCATCGTCTCGGCCTCTGGGAAGCGGATGTAGTGGAAGAAGCAGCGGCGCAGGAAGGCGTCCGGCAGCTCCTTCTCGTTGTTCGAGGTGATGATCACCACCGGCCGGATTTCGGCGCGGATCGTCTCGTTGGTCTCGTAGACGTAGAACTCCATCCGATCGAGCTCCTGCAGGAGGTCGTTCGGGAATTCGATGTCCGCCTTGTCGATCTCGTCGATCAGCAGGACCGGCCGCTTCGGGGCGGTGAACGCCTCCCAGAGCTTGCCCTTCTTGATATAGTTCCGGACGTCCTTGACGCGCTCATCGCCCAGCTGGCTGTCCCGCAGGCGGGTGACGGCGTCGTACTCGTACAGGCCCTGGTGGGCCTTGGTCGTGGACTTGATGTGCCAGGTGATCAGCTCAGCGTTGAGGGCCTTGGCGACCTCATAGGCCAGGACGGTCTTGCCGGTGCCCGGCTCGCCCTTGATCAGAAGGGGTCTCTCAAGGGCGATGGCGGCGTTGACGGCCACCTTGAGATCATCGGTGGCGACATAATTGTCGGTGCCTTCGAAACGCTGGCTCATCTGGGCTCCCCGAAAACGCCGGCCCTTTGGACGGACGCCCGAATAAATGTTTCAAACTGACGGGCACACTAAAGGCTGGCCGGCGACATTCAAGCCGCTTCCTCCCGGAGCCGGGCGCTCAGGCGGCAGAAGAGGCTGCGAGGGCCTCGGCCACCGACAGGAACACTTTGTCCCAGTCGCCCGCCCTGCGGGAGGCGAACAGGCGCACCTGCGGATACCAGGGATAGTGGTCCGAGCCGAGGGTGGTCCAGGCGTCCGGGGCGGTGATCAGCCAGGTCGGTGCGCCACACGCAGCCGCCAGGTTGAAGCTGGCGTTGGAGGCCCCGACGACAAGGTCAAGGGCGCAGGACAGAGCGGCCACGCCCTCGAGGTCCTGTTTCAGGTCAAGGCCCGCCGGGGTCCGGATCTCCACCCCCAGTCGATCCCGGGCGAAGGCGATCTCCTCCGAGCAATCGTCGTACTGCAGGTTGACGAAGGTCACCCCGGGAACCCGGAGGACCGGCGCCCAGGCGGCGAAGGCCGCGAAGGCGTTGCCCCTCAGGCCGGACAGCAGGCCGCTCTTCCAAAGGAGGCCGACCCTGGGCCCGGGCCCCATACCGGCAAGGCGCCCCCGCCAGTCCCTGACCCGGTCCGGATCGGCGACCAGGAAGGCCCCGCCGCCCTGGAAGGCTGAAACATCCGAACGCAGGAGGGGAAGGAGGTCGGCCATGGGCGTCCAGGCCGAGTACTGGCCCGGGTGCGTAGGCTCGGCCAGACCTCGCACCCGACGACCCGCGAGGGTGTGGGTCGTATGCGCGGAGACCGTCACGCCGGGAAAGGACCGTCGGAACAGGCCTGTGAGCCGGGGCTCCACCGCCAGGGACAGGGCGACCGGGCGATCCTTGCGGCTCAGGAGATCCGGCAGGAGGCCCGCGAACATGACCTCGTCGCCCAGTCCCTGCTCACCGACGACCAGGAGCTTCTGTCCGGCGAGTGGGTCCCCGGGACGCCATCTTGGCGCAGGAATGTCAAACGCGGCGGCGCCCGGAAAGCCAGGGTCATTCCGGATCGCATAGTCCGTCCATCCGCCGCTGAGGTCGCCAAGGCGAAGCCGGGCGCACGCCCTGGAGAACACCAGGGTGGCCCGGTCCCGGGCGGCCAGGTCCGCCTCCGGGATCTGCTCCAGGGCCTGCAAAGCGCCCTCGGAATCGCCCTCGCTGATCAGCAGGTTGGCGGCGTTGAAGCGCGCCGGCGTGAAGTCCGGCGCCAGCCGCAGGGCCTCGGCGAAGCAGGTCCGTGCGGTGGCCGCGTCCCCGCGTTCTGCGACCAGTACGCCGAGGGCGTCCCAGACCACCGGGTCGTCGGGGCGGTCGGCCAGGTAGGCCATGAGCATGTCGGCCGCCTCGTCGCTCCGGGCCTGGGCGGCTAGGGCGCGGGCGAGGAGGCAGGTCGCGCTGGTGTCGCCGGGCCGGGCCGCCAGCGCCTGGCGGAGCAGACCCTCAGCGGCGCCCGCCAGGTCCAACTCCAGGGCGATTCGTCCCAGGCGGGTCAGGAGATCGGGATCACCGGGCGCCAGGGCCAGGGCCGCCTCACAGGCGGAAAGGGCGCCGGCCAGGTCTCCGCCCGCCTCGCAGGCGAGGGCCAGGAGCCTCCAGCCGGCGAGCGAGGTGCGATCGATCTCCACGGCGCTCCGGGCGAGGCTGGCGGCCTCGTCGGGCCGAAAGGCCTCCAGGTGCGACATCGCCTGGGCCAGGAGCGTGCCGATGCGCCCGGCCGTCACCCGGCGCCCCCGAACTCGCGGGCGAGGTCCGCGGCGACCCGGCCCAGGACCGGCGCCCAATCGGCAAAGGCCGTGGGCTGGTAAAGCCGCACCTGCGGGTACCAAGGATACCCATCCGTCCCCAGGGCCGTCCACGCCCCCCGGGCGGCGATCAGCCAGGCGGGCGCGCCGGCGGCGGCGGCGAGGTTGAAGCTGGTGTTGGAGAAGCCGATGACGAGGTCAAGGGCGCCCGAGAGAGCGGTGACGCCTTCCAGGTCCTGCATCAGGTCGATGCCCGGTGGGTGCAGGATCTCGACGCCGTACCGTTCACGGGCCATCGTCAGTTCCGCCTCGCAGTCGCCGTACTGGAGGTTGATGAAGGTGACTCCCGGGGTGCGCAGCACCGGCGCCCAGGCGTCGAAGGGAGAGAAGGCGCGCTTTCGGCCGGCGGCCAGCACCGCGCTCTTCCAGAGCAGACCCACCCGGGGCCCCGGCGTCGTCTCCTGGAGGACTTGGCGCCAATGGGACACCCTTTCAGGATCGGGCGTCAGGTAGCCGCCGCCGGCGTCGAAGGACCTGACGGTTGGCCGGAGCTCCGGGAGAAGGGAAGCGATGGGCGTCCAGAGGTCGCAGCCTCCCTCGGGGACGCCGGGCACGATGCGCACACGGTGTCCGCCCGCCTCGCCGACCCGGTGTGGTTCGATCCGGACGCCTCGGAAGCTTCGCGCCATCAGGCCGACCAGCCGGGGCTCGACGGCGAGGATCAGCTCGCCGCCAGGACCCAGCCTTTCGATCAGGTCGGGGAGCAGGCCTGCGAACATGACCTCGTCGCCGAGCCCCTGCTCGCCGACGACCAGAAGCCGGCGACCCGTCAGGGACATGCCCGGCCGCCAGACGTCCTCCGTCCTGAGGTTGCGGATAAAGCCCGGCCAATTGGGGTCGTTGCGCGCTTCGTAGTCCTTCCAGCCTTCTGACAGGTCGCCCATTGAGAGCCGGGCGATGGCGCGGGCGAAGACCATGGCGGGCTGGTCCTCAGGGGGTGGCGGTATATCGAGGGCGGCGTTGATCCGGACGATCGCTTCCGCCGCCTGACCCATGACCAGGAGGTTGTCGCCGAGATTGTAGGCGGCCGAGGCCATGCCCGGCGCCATCCGGACCGCTTCCCCGAACAACAGGTTTGCAATCTCCAGGTCCCCCGTGTCCGCCACCAGGCTGCCGAGGGTGTTGAGAAGGTTGGGGTGGCCGGGCTGTCTCTCCAGGAACGTCCTCAGGAGGTGAATGGCTTCGTCGGCCCGGCCCTGGGCGTTCAGGGCGATGGCCAGGTTGTTGATCCCCTCTGCACTCCCGGGATCCGAGGCCAGGAGGACGCGGATCAGCTTCTCGGCCACCTCGCTCAGGCCCATGGTGAGGGCCAGTCGGCTCAGATTGAGAACGACCGTTGGATTGTCAGGAAGCAGGGTGAAGGCGGCTTCATAGCAGGACAGGGCTGTGGCGAAATCCTTCCGGGCTTCCTGTGCGATCGCCAGGACATGCCAGGCCTCGCCGCTTTGCTCGTCCGCACCCAGAGCCTGGAGACAGAGAGTCGTGGCCTCTTCGAGGTCGCGCCGTCTGAGCGCCTCAATGGCCAGGGCCAAGGCTGACGCCGCCGCGGTCCGGTTCGCGTCGGCGATCCGTCTCGCGGTCTCGCCGAGTGCAGTCTCTGACACGCTGGATCCCATCAACGGGAGGCCGGGAAGGCCGCCGGGATGAGCTTCGCCCGCCCGCGCCGTCATGAGCCCGGGTCCTTCATCCAGGTTGAGACTCGTCAGGACCCAACCAGACCTTCAGGTCTGCGGCGATCTTCTCCAGGACGGGCTCCCACTCTGCGTAGGCGACGGACGGGTACAACCGGACCTGAGGGTACCAGGGATAGCGATCCGTTCCGAGAGGCGTCCAGGCGCCCTTGGCGGAGATCAGCCAGGAGGGCGTCCCCGCGGCGGCGGCCAGGTTGAAGGTGGCGTTGGAGAATCCGACCACGAGATCGAGGGCGCAGGAGAGGGCGGTCACGTCGTCCAGGTCCTGTTTGAGGTCGATTCCCGGAGGGTTCCAGATCTCTACCCCGTAACGCTCCCTGGCCAGCTGCAGCTCCGCCTCGCAGTCGCCGTACTGGAGGTTGACGAAGACAATCCCGGGCGTGCGCAGGACCGGCTCCCAGGCCTCGAAGGGCGAGAAGGAGCGCTTTCGCCCTCCTGTGAGGACGGCGCTCTTCCAGAGAAGGCCCACCTTCGGGCCGGCCGGCGCCGAGGCCAGGGTCTCGCGCCAGAAGGCGACGCGTTCCAGCGCGGGCTTCAGGTAGCCTGTCCGCTGCGGGAAATCCTCCAGCCGGTCGCGGAACCGCCGCAAAAGGGAAGCCATAGGCGCCCAGCACTGGACGCTGGCGCCGCCCTCTTCCAGTCCCGGTATCAACCGCACGGTCCGGCCGGCGGCGCTGACCGTCCTGTGGGGCTCGATCCTGGCGGATGGGAAGCTTCGCGAGAACAGGGGCGCCAGCCGCGGCTCGACCGCCAGGGTGAGGCTGCCCTTGGGGCCAAGCTCCTCCAGGACATCCGGAAGGATGCTTGCGAACAGGACCTCGTCGCCGAGCCCCTGCTCGCCGATCAGGAGAAGCGACTTCCCAGCTAGCGGGAGGCCAAGCTTCCACTTCGGGCCACTCATCGCAAAGTAGGTGGAGTCCGGAAAGTTGAGGTCATTGCGGGCTTCATAGTTTCGCCACCCCTCGGAGATGCGGCCGAGGGTAAGCTGCGCCAGCCCCCGGGTCATGGTCATCATCGCCTTCTCATCGGAAGCCAGCGGCGTCTTCAGAGCGGTCTCGACCTCCTCGAGGGCGGACAGGGTGTCGCCGGTGTCCAGCCACATGGATCCGAGGTTGTACCGCGCCCGGGCGAGGCGGGGATTCAGCCGAAGGGCCTCGCGGTAGAAGACCTCGGCGTTACCGATGTCACCCTCCTCCGAGAACAGGCTCCCGAGGCTGTTCCAAAGATTGGCGTGGTTTGGGTGGAGTGAGATGAACTCCCGAAGGATATCGATGGCCTCCTGGCTCCTGCCCTGCGCTCCGATGGCGAGGGCCAGGTTATTCATGCCTTCGGCGTGATCGGGTTGCTTGGCGAGGAAGTGACGAAAGAGCTGCTCCGCTGTCGGGTGCATGCTCATCCGGAAGGCCAGTCGGCCCAGATTGATCAGGACCTCAGGGTCGTCGGGCAGGAGTGTGAGCGCCGCCTCGTAGCAGTTCAGGGAGCTGACGAAGTCGCCAGTGGCTTCCCGGGCGATGGCCAGGACATGCCAGGCGATCCCGCAACGTTCGTCAATCTGCAGCGCTTCCAACGCCAGGTCCGCCGCCTTGTCGGGCTTGTGCGCCTTGATCCGGGCCAGAGCGCGCTCAAGGAGAGGGGCGATCCGGAGGTTTTTCTGCTCCGCGAGGACGTCCCTTAACAGACTCAGGGCGTTGGCGGAGGCGCTCGAACCCATCAGGTTGGCCGCGGCTCCGCGGACAGGTTGACCGGCCGGCGGCTTCAGAGCGTCAGGCATAATCCCACCGAGGCAAAGACAGCAGGTGAGGAGGGTCGCCCTTAAGGGTTAATGCGCGGCTAACCATGATGTCGCCACCCCATAAGGATATCGTTAACGAGTTCGCGCGTATTAAGGATGACGCATCCGGCGCACCGCCTCGAGCCTCGAGCAGGGAATCCAGACCGTGCCTCTCAAGCTGTCTTTGAAGCCGGGCGAGAAGTTTGTTCTCAACGGAGCCGTCGTGCAGAACGGCGACAGACGGGGTGTCCTGGTCCTTCAGAACAAGGCTTCTGTTCTCCGGGAAAAGGACATCCTCCAGCCGGAACAGGCGAATACGCCGTCCAGGCGCATCTATTTCCAGGTCATGCTCATGTACATCGACCAGGCTGACGCTCAGAAATACTATGATGAATTCGTGCGCAGGTTGAGCGAATTCATGGGCGCCATCAAGAATCCGGAAATCCTTGCCGAGTGCGTGACGATTTCGCGTTGCTGCCTGCAGAAGGACTATTACAAGGCTCTCCTGGGCTGCCGGAAGCTCATCGATTATGAAGACATGAGGTTGGGGAATGTCCCTGCGGGCGTATCAGCAGGCGGCGACTAGCGCCGAGAGCCCGAGAGAGACTGAGTTTCGCCTGTTCACCCAGGTGACGCTTGCGCTCGTCGAGGCCTCCCGCCTGGATCCCAAGGATCTCTTGGGCCGCGTTCCGGCCCTCGACTGGAACCGTCGCGTCTGGTCCGTTCTCGCCCTGGATTGCGGCGCGCCCGGAAACCAGCTTCCCAAAGAGCTGAGGGCCGGGATCATCTCCCTGTCCATATGGGTCAACAAGTACACCAGCGAGGTGATCCGCGGTCGGGAGGATATCCAGGACCTGATCGACGTGAACCGCATGATCATGCAGGGTCTGAGCGCAAGGAATGAGGCCGCCGCCTGATTCCCCTCCTCAGTTCGGAGCCCACGGGTCGCATGAAACGTATTCTGGTCACCGGCGGCGCCGGCTTCATCGGCTCCCATCTCTGCGAGCGCCTGATCGATGAGGGGCATGAGGTGCTCTGCGTCGACAACTTCTATACCGGCGCGCGGCGCAATGTAGCGCATCTGCTGGGAAATCCGGCCTTCGAGCTCCTGCGCCACGACGTGACCTTCCCGCTGTTCGCCGAGATCGACGAGATCTACAATCTCGCCTGCCCCGCCTCGCCGGTGCACTACCAGTTTGATCCGGTCCAGACGACCAAGACCTCTGTCCACGGCGCCATCAACATGCTGGGGCTCGCCAAGCGCCGGCGCGCCCGCATCTTCCAGGCCTCGACCAGCGAGGTCTATGGCGACCCCGCCGTCCATCCCCAGACGGAGGACTACTGGGGCAATGTCAATCCCATCGGCATCCGGTCCTGCTACGACGAGGGCAAGCGCTGCGCCGAGACCCTGTTCTTCGACTACCACCGCCAGCACGGCCTGAAGATCAAGGTGGCGCGGATCTTCAACACCTACGGCCCGCGAATGCACCCGAACGACGGGCGGGTGGTGTCGAACTTCATCGTCCAGGCCCTGAAGGGCGAAGACATCACCCTTTACGGGGAGGGTCTCCAGACCCGGTCCTTCTGCTTCGTCGACGATCTGGTCGAGGGCATACTTCGGCTGATGAAGACCCCGGACGACGTCACCGGCCCCGTCAACCTGGGCAATCCGGGCGAGTTCACCATCCGGGCCCTGGCGGAGCGGGTCATCTCCCTGACCGGATCCGCCTCCCGGCTGGTGCACATGCCGCTTCCTTCAGACGACCCTCGCCAGCGTCGCCCTGACATCAGCCTGGCGGGGAAGCTCCTGGACTGGAAGCCCACGATCGAACTCGACGAAGGGCTCTCGCGCACGATCGCCTATTTCGACAACCTGCTGGCCAGCGAG
>JADBZH010000042.1 GCA_020402585.1 Phenylobacterium sp.
GGCGAATCCTACCTGATCTACCTGCAGGCCGTGGAGTTCAGCGACCGATGGGGTTACCGGGACTGGGTAACGAAGTTTGCACTCCGGACGGTGCGCCTCGGGGGAGAGGGAAAGGTTCCAGCCTTCGGGCCTCTTCATGATGACGTTGACTATAGAGGCGACGGGATCGCAATACCCGGCATCGGATATCTGTTTCGTCGTTATGATCGAGGTGAAGACGAGCGTGATGCTTATAGATTTGCTGCGTTCAGTATGACTGATATTGTTAATGGATCAATGAGAAAATTCTCTACCTTCGAAGAGTCGGCTGATTATTTTGAATCTTATAATCGAAAGCATAATTATAATCATCAAGAAATTGATAATTCGATTAGTTTATTACAAATATCAACTAAATACTCAAATACTGTTGAATCCGAAATACTTGGTCAATCCTCATACATAAAGAGTTGGAATAAGTTCATCCGATACAATGCTAACTCACGGTTTGCGATAGCCATCAAAGGTCGTTCCGTACTTGATGATGAGAGGGATCTCGAAAGAGTGCCGTTCGTAAGGTTTGAAGGGGGTAGAATACCAATGACTCCTGAATCGGCCGGACTGGTGAACTTCAAACCCTTCGTAGACTCCGCCTTCCCGCTTCAGGAGATTCCGTGATCGCGCCCGCCGTGGCCGACTCTGCCTCTCTTCGTCCCGCTTCGCGGCGCCTCCCCCGTGGGGGAGGAATGACGGACCCAATTGCTCCCCCAAGGGGGAGCTGTCAGCGAAGCTGACTGAGGGGGTCAACGGCCCCTCAGCTGACCCCCTCCGGCCCGCTGCGCGGTCCACCTCCCCCTGGGGGGAGGAATTAATCAGCCCATTGCTCCCCAAGTGGGAGCTCCGACCGAAGGTCGGTGAGGGGTCAACGGCCTCTCAGCTGAACCCCTCCGGCCCGCTGCGCGGTCCCTCCCCCTGGGGGGAGGAATGCGGGAGTCGGTCGATGCCCGGCGCCTACAGCCGCAGCGGGGCGGCGTAGCCGGTCAGCTCCAGATAGCCCCTGCCGCCGGGGACGCGCACGGCGCCTTCCCAGTAGACCGGGCCCCCTGAGGGGCGGCTGTCCAGTTCCTGGTCGTCGAACAGGGGGGTGAGGGCCCACCGCCGTTCGCCCGCCGGGGTCCTGATGCGAACGGTGGGCGCCACGGGATAGACCGCCCCGGTCCGCGGCGAGCGCCAGGTGCGGCCGCCCTCGAAGGCGACGGCGCCGTTGGGCGCGGTCCAGAGCCGGCCGTCGGCGGACCTCAGCGAGCCCCCGGTCCACACGGCCCGGCCTCGGGCGTCGCGCACCCGGAAGGCGGTCAACGCCCCGCCGTCGTCCAGGTTGATCCCGGTCCAGTCCCAGCCGACGGCCGCCGGGTCCAGCAGGGTGGAGGACCATTCCCGGTCCAGCCAGGCCTGGCCCCGGACCGGGCGCCAGCGCCCCTCCCGCTCGAGCCGTCCGGACACCTGCAGGTGGGGAAGGGTGTAATACCAACTGGCCTGTTCCGGCCTTGGCCCCTTGCGGCTGAATCCCCCTTCGCCCTGCAGCAGGATCGGTTGGGTCGGGGTGAGGACGAGGTCCAGCTGGAAGCCCTCCCCGCCCGCAAGACCGCGCATCGCGCCGGATCGCTCCCGCACCAGGCGCCAGTCGTCGAGGACGATGTCCATGTCGCGCTCCGACGCCTCGGCGAGGCCGAAGCCCTGGCGGGCGATCCGCTGGCCATGCAGCAGGCGACCCACCCGGGGGTCGGAGATGGCGGCGTGGGCGAAGAGGACCTGTCGCGGGGCGAACCGGCTGGGATTGCCTTCGCCCAGACCCGTCCGTGTTCGGAAGAAGGTGACCTGGAAGCCGAGAGGACCGGTGGGGCCGTCCAGCCAGCCGGTCACGTACCACCACTCGGTCCGGAAGTCGGGGTGGGCCCCATGGTCCCTGGGAAAGACCAGGCGGCGTCCCGGGATGACCTGTGCGAAGTCGGGCGCGGCGATCGCCTGCGCCGGGGGAAGGACGGTGGCGGCTCCGCCCGCCAGGAGGCTCCTGCGCGTCAGCCGATCCATCTCACCAGTCCTCCCGGACCGCGCGGACCGCATCCGCCGACAGGGCGCTGCGTCCGGCCAGCAGGGCCGTCAGGGACGAGGCCAGGGTCAGGGCCAGGGCCAGACCGCCGAGCAGCCCCAGGGGCCATCGGGTATCCATCGTCCAGTTGAAGGACTGGGGGTTCACCACCTGGATCAGCACCTGGCCCATGGCCGCGCCCAGGGCCAGGCCCGCCACCGCCCCGACGGCGCCCAGGAAGGCGCCCTCCAGGGCCAGCATGGCCAGGATCTGTCGCCGTCCGGCGCCGACATGGCGCAGCATGCCGAACTCCCGCCGCCGGGCCAGGGTCTGGGCCGAGACCGTGGCGGCCACCCCCGCCACCCCCACCAGTATGGCCACCGCCTCCAGGGCGTAGGTGACCGCGAAGCTGCGATCGAAGATGCGAAGGGCGACGCGCCGGATCTCGGCGGAGGGCGCGACCTCGGTCTGGGCGGCGAGGTCCGGCGGCAGGGCGGCGCGCACCCCCTGCAGGACCTCCGGCAGGCGGGCGCCCGGCGCGAGGGTCAGGCCGGCCTCGTTGGCGCCGGCGTCACCGGTGATGCGCACATAGTCCCGCCGGTCCATCGCCAGGGCCCCGAACTGGCGGCCATAGTCCCGCCAGACGCCGGCGACCCGCACGGGCGTGCGGCCTCCGGCGAGGGGCAGGTCGAGGGTGTCGCCGGGCTTGAGGTCGTAGAGCCGAGAGAGGGGCTCGGAAACCCAGACCGGGGTCTCTCCCGCCGCGGTCCTGACCGGCCCCTGGCGCCAGGGCAGGTCCGGCGCAGAGGCCCCGGCGGGCAGGGGCTGGGCCAGGAGAACCACGGCGGGCCGGTCGGCGGCCAGGCGCAGGGTCAGGGATCGCCGGGGCTCGAGGCTCCCGACCCCGGGCAGGGCGGCGAGGCGGGCCTGCAAGCCCGTGTCCAGGCCCGAGGTCTCGGCCTCGGCCACCCTCAGATAGACGTCGGCGGGCAGGATCGCCCCCAGCCAGTCGTCCACAGACCCCCGGAAACTCGCCACCATCAGGCCCATGGCGGCCATCAGCCCGGCGCTGGCCACCAGGCCGCAAAGCGCAACGGCGGCCTGGTCCGGGGCGCCGGCCAGCCGGGCGGCGGCCAGGCGCACCGGGACCGGCGCCTCCATCCGCGCCAGGGGCCCGATCAGCAGGCGAGCCAGCCAGGGCATGGCGGCCACGCCCGCCGCCAGGATGAGGGCGATGGAGAGGTAGCCGAACAGGGGCAGGCCGGCGACCGGCGGGGCGAAGGCGAAGGCCAGGCCCACAAGGCCGAGCGCCAGGGCCGGGAGCAGGGCGGGGCGCCGTCGGGGGTCTCCGGACTGGCCGGCGGATTTCAGCGCCAGGGCGGGGGCGGCCCGGGCCGCTTCCAGGGCGGGGAAGAGGCTGCCGGCGAGGGCGACGGCCAGGCCGAGCCCGGCGTGGATCGCCGCCCAGCCGGGCGAGATGTCCAGGGCCGGCCGGCTGCCGCTGAAGTATCCGCCGCCGAGATCCCCGCCGAGGAGGCCCAGAACCCCCCAGGCCAGTCCTGCGCCGGCGGCGAGGCCGGTCACCGCCCCGAGCAGACCCAGGACCGCACCCTCCGCCAGGACCTGCAGGAAGAGACCCTTCCGGGGAAGGCCCAGCACCCGCAGGAGGGCGAAGGCGGCCCGGCGTCGGGCGATGGACAGGGACTGGGCCGAGAAGACCAGGAACCCTCCGGTCAGGAGGGCCACCATGGCCAGCATGCCGAGATTGACGCGATAGGCGCGGGACAGGTCCCCGGTCCGGCGGCTCTCCGCCTGCGGGGTGCTGAGCCGGGCGTCCGCCGGCAGGAGGGCGGCGATGTCCTCCGCCAGGGCCTCGGGCCGGGCGCCCGGGGCGAGGCCGATGTCCAGGCGGGTCAGCCGGCCGAGCCGGTCGAACTTCTGCTGGACCGCGGCGATGTCGGCCACGGCGATGCGCTGGCCCGCCTCCACGGAGGGCAGGCCTCCTGCGACGGGCAGGACAATCTGCTTGCCGCCCGCCAGGACCGTGAAGGTCTCGCCGGCCGACGGCCGGAGGGCGGGGGAGAGCCAGACGGAGTCCTCGGCGGCGAGGGCGGCGCCTGAGGCGAACCCCGACCCCGACCCGGCCGCCAGGGCCGGGGTGACCTGCGCCGCGCGCAGAGGGTCGACCCCGACCACGGTCAGGCTGCGGCCGTCGGCGGTGTGCGCGGGGACCTCGACGACGGGACTGACGACCGACAGGCCCTGCAGGCGGGCGATCCGGGGGAAGAGGGACTCGTCGAATCCGGCGGCGCTGACCGCCTCGATCCTCAGGTCGGCGGAGCCGCTGACGCTGCGCACGGCGGCGTCGAACTCGACCAGGGCGGACCGGTTGACGAGGTGGACGGCGAA